>ONUD01000116.1 GCA_900320925.1 uncultured Eubacteriales bacterium | reverse complement strand
CTCCTCATCACGGCAGTATTCAAACTGCAATATGCCTTTGACTTCATGAAGCTGAAATCCCCTCGCTGGTGGATTCATCTGATAGGTGCCATCATCATGGTGGGCGTGGGCATTTTTGCACTGGTCAAGCCGTTCAGCATTGCTGATATTGCCCTGATCATGGTAATTGGCTGCGGACTGATTTTCAGCGGCATTTGGGATTTAGTGTCCATCCTCACCATCTCCCATTCTCTCAAAACCGCTTTTCAGCAGGTGAAGAAAAAAATGGATGAAAAAGACAAATACGTGGATGCCGAATATGAATCCGATGACAACTAACAAAATCTCCCCCATCTTTCAGGAATGGGGGAGCGTTTTTTTCTGACGTGCAAGGAGTGCTTCATAGAAGGTATAAAGCTTCTGTACGCCATTCTCCAGTATGTAATAATGTCTGATATACGGTACCATCAATGACAGCAGTGCCGCCAGCAGTACCAGCATGGAAAGTTGCTGATAAAACAGCAATACCAGAAAGACTGCCATGGTCAGGAGGGCAAATAAAATCGTGACCAATAAATGAATCAGTCGTTCATGCTGCCAGAAGCCGATTTCTGTCAGCAATTCCTGTTTGAGAGGTTCTATGTCCCCGATGTCCTCACTGTCCAAAAGCTGCTGCCAGAACAGAATGTATGCTTTCAGTTTCTTTCCCATTATCGGTGTCCGATCATCCTTTCCATCATATAATCCTCACAGATAAATCCGCCGCCAATGTCGATATCCACAGGCTTGACCTTATGGAAACCGAGATGTTCATAGACATTGATGGCAAAACTGTTTTTCCGTTCCACATGGAGACGAATTTTTTTAATGTGCTGAAACTCATATTCCGGTGACAAAAAAATCGTTTCAAGGTGTGCCAAAGAGCGTTTAGCAAGTCCCTGCCGCCTGTATTCCGCCTTGATATACAGTCTTGACAAAAACACATGGTCACTTTCCAGCACGTAACACATATAGCCTGCCAATACACCGTCCGAAATCAGCATATAATAAATATAGCCGTTTTCAATCTGCTGTTTCATGGCTTCTTTCGATTGGAACTTGCGGAGCATATAGGCAATCTGCTCTTCGGACAGAATATCCTTATAATAATTGTGCCAAACATGGTTGGCTGCTTCTTCCACTTCAAGTATCTGTTTCTCTGTTGCCACGGGCATTACATCAAATCGCATGATGATTCCCTCCATTCGATGATTCTGGTCAGCAGACAAACTTGCTTATACAGATACGTTTAGCGAGGCTCTCTTTGGATTCTTTCACGTTGTATATCAGTATCGACAAGTATATCTTCCGTATCGGTCAATTCCAACGGTGCTTTGCTGTCATAGGGGTAAGGTTCTGTCTTGCCGTTATGCTTATAGCCGTGATAGATCATGACCACCACCGCCCCTGTCACAACGATACTGATGAGCAGGGATATGCCTCCCACTTTCACCCAGTTGACAGGCGGTCTTTGCACATCATAGCTGTAGGTATCGTAGTCATCATATGCCGCCTGTACCGGCAGTGCCGCACACACCGTCAGTGCCAGTGCCGCCATCAGTACTGCTGAAAATCTGATCAACCATTGTTTCATGACAGAAAATACCCTCCCAACATACATACAATCATCAGCACGATGAACAGTCCTACACCAAACAGTGCCAGCTTTCCCTTATCACACGGCAGTTCGCCATAGGTCTTTCCCGTCTGGCCGTTCATGGCATACAAATAGTTCCTGCCTTCATAGCTGAAATTCATCATCCATACAGGCATCAAGGCATACTTCCATGACTCCTGCAAGGTCTTTAGATTCATATTGTCAATCTGCACCCTGTCATAGTCCATGGTTTCCTTGTAAATTTTTTCCGCATAGCCTGCCAGTTCACTGTCCACTGTCTTTTGGATAGCATCCCTCTCGGTATCCCGTTTTTCTGCCAGAAAGCCCGACAGATATGCCATGGTAAACTGCTTCATATCCTTGTCATCATACGGATTCACATATTTCATGGCATTATGATCCTCTTTTGACAAAGCAGAGTGCGGAAAGCCTTTGAAATCAATTTTCCCTGCACGTTTGACTTTGTAGGTTGTTGTTTCCGTATATCGCCAGTCACCCTCTGTCCATGTACGGATATTTTTGGCTGTTGCATGAACCACGCCGTCTTTCAGAGAATCAATCATCCAATACGGATAATACACGCCTTTGATCATATGCAGCTCTGCATCTGACAGGAACTTTTTCGGCAAAAACTTCTTGCCCCTGCACATGGCAAAAAACTTCTCTTTGGCACTCTCCTCTGAAATTGTGAACGGTATGACCAAATCGGGCTTGTACTGTCCTGTCAAGCGGTTTGACAACACCACAGGACTGTGACAGTAAATACAAAAGGTTGCTGCGGTAGTCTTTTCCGCCATGATCTCCGCTCCACAGTTCTCACAGCTATAGATAGCCGTACTTGCGGCAAAATCATCGCTGTTTTCTTGCGTGTTCTCCGGCTCCTGCTCGGCTTCTTGTGATAAGTTTTCGTCCAACTCTCCGAAATGTGCCTTCAATTCTTCTTCCGTAAAAGCACTGCGGCAATATTCACAATAAAATTTCAGTTTTTCCGGATTGTATTGCAGAGGCCCTCCACAATTGATACATTTATAGGCTATCGTTTCCATCTTGCCAAAGATTCCTCCTTGCGTGGAGCGGTTTTCCGCCGCTCCACTTCCATTCAAACATAATCTGCTTCGTTGATCGGATCCCCGCACTCAGGACAGAACTTCGGAATGGGCTTTGTCATATCAGGCTCATAGCCGCATTTGTCACACTTGACTTTTCTTGTTTCAGGACGCTTTGCTCCACATTCAGCACAGAATTTCCCGCTGTTCACTGCTCCACAGCTGCACTTCCATTCCCCTGATACCTGCGGCTCCGGCTTCTTGGCTCCACACTCGGCACAGAATTTGCCTGTATTGCCCTTGTGACCGCAGCTGCAATCCCAGCCGTTTGTTGCGGCTGTCGGCTGCTTCTGGACAGGCGGCGGTGTCTGCTGTACCTGCTGTTGCTGCATCTGCATCTGCTGGAGATTGGTATTCGAGGCGGAACCCATAAATGCTCCTGCGGCATTCATGCCCATACCAATGCCCATAAATGCATTGGCAGCTCCCCCTGCATTCGACCCTGCGGCTTCGATACCTCTTGCAATGGATGTCTGCACGAATGTTTCTCTCATGCTCGGGTCATTGTAAATCATCGTTTCATTCCGCTTTTGCAGCAGCTTCTTGGTATCATCATCATAAGTGATACTCGAAATGCCGACATTGACGATTTCAATGCCCCTATGCTCTTTCCAGATCGGGTCAAGGGCTTCCCGCATATATTGTGACAGCTTTCCTGTCTGAGTTGGAATCCTTGACAGCATGATGCCATCTACCGACATATTGCTCAGAGCTTCACCTAACGCTCCCAGATACTCCGACATGAAGGTGTCATTCAGGAAGTCATCTGCCTCCAAAGACGCTCCTTCAAAAATGCACTCCTGCGGTATCACTTCATTGAAGAATTTCCACGGCTCGGAAATTTTCAGCGAAAATGTGCCAAATGCACGCACGGCTACGTCAATCTGGTATTTCTCGTCAAAAAACGGTACAGGAGTCTTTGTGCCGAACTTGATACCCTCCATGGCACGGAGGTTGATATAGACCACCCGCTGTTCTTTGTACTGGTTGCCGCCAAACTTGATTCTGTCCCAGCCGTCTGCCAGAGACTTCTTGAACTCGCCGTTGAACAGTGAGGGTGCAGAAGAGTTTGCTACCGTGTAATAGCCCGGCTCGGCGGAGTAGTCAACCACCCTGCCGCCATCTACGACACACATCAGTTGTCCTGCACTGACCTCAATTTTGGAACCGTTGCTGATAACATTGTTGGCACGCTTCGTGTTAGTGTTGCGGCCTGTCCCGTCGTCCGCAAACACGCCCGGGCATACAGCCGTCCGTACTCCCATGTGATACGGGCGGTATGCGTCCAAGTACGAGTCTGCCAATGCTCCGCCAACTGAATTGATTGCTGCTCTAATAATTCCCATTTTTACCAACTCCTATTTTTTCTTCAAAACTTGTGCGGAATAACTTGCACAAATTTTTATCAACATTAAAAAAATAATGCCATTTATTGTATTATACATCATTGAGGTTAACTTTGCAATAGCAAATTATCTAATATTGGGATCAAACAAAAAGGCAGGCAAATTATCAAAATTTACCTGCCAGAATGATTATTTACTTGTCTTTTTCTTTTTGTTAGAAAATGCAAAGAGTAGAATGAAAGAAGCGAGCGAAACCACAATCACTCCCGATGTAATAACGTACTTTCCAACATTGTCACCCGTGTAGATGGAGGGACCCTTGCCATCATTGTTGCTTGGTGTAACATTGGGATAACTGATGTCGGGATAGACAATATCGGGGTTGCTGACATCAGGATAACTGATATCAGGGTAACTGACGTCCGGATAGCTAATATCGGGATAACTAATATCAGGTTCACTGATATCAGGGTTGCTGATATCCGGATAGCTAATATCGGGATAACTGATGTCGGGGTAACTAATATCAGGAATACTGCTGTCAGGATTGGATATATCAGGGTAACTGATGTCGGGATGTGTTACATCGGAGTCAGTTTGACTGGGATAGCTGATATCAGGATAGCTAATGTCACTGGGTTGACTCGGGTTACTCGGATAGCTTGGATCACTCGGATAACTCGGGTAACTCGGTTCGCTCGGCTCACTGGGATGACTGACATCACTGGGTTCAGGATAGCTGATATCAGGGATACTAATGTCAGGCTTGCTGGATTCTTCCGGCGGCGGGCTGGGTTCATCTTCGGAACGGTTGATAACGGTCAGTTCCGCCGGTTCTCCCTCGGCTGCCACATACTGTTGATTTTCAAACTTTGCCAGACCATAGCAGTTCACTGTGACAAAATGCGGTGTATCATCCAGAATATAGCCTGCCGGTGCTTTGATTTCCGTAAAGCGGTACACACCGAACGGCAGGTTGTTCACGAAAATCTGACCGCACTTGCTTGTCACCAAATCCTCTGTCAGAAGCTTCCAGTAATACACGCCCTGTTCGTCCTGCAATCGCTCTGCACCCTCCGGTACATTGTCAATATACACTTTTTGCTCCAGTTTAAACCCTGCCTTGGCAAGCGGATTGCCGGCGGTATCGGTTTTATTCAGGATAATCGGGCTTTGTTTTTTCTTGCCTGTCTGGTCGGTGTACTTTGCCTGTATATCCACCTTGTAACGATACCTGGTTTCTTCAAACAGGGGCATTCTCATGAAAATAGGGGTCACTTTCACTTTGTCAAAGCCGGATGTCTGCATGATAAGGTACAGCTTCATATCCGTTGAAATATTCACGAATCTTGCATTGCCGTCCTCATTCACAGTCACGGTTTTCCCTTCATAGCCTTGGGCAATCGCATAATTTGCCAAATCCGTTGCCACTTCTTTTAAATCGTCAGCTGTATCAATGGCATACAGGAACGTATCACAGTCCCTGAATTTTTCATTCAGAACCAAATGGAAATCTATGTAATCTCCGACTTCAAACAGGGTCATTTCTGCCCCCTCTGCAATCGGGTCAACGTGTATGCGGATATATCCCATATCGTCCTCGGGAACGAGTGGTGCCGCTGATGTCCATGCACCGCTCAAACACAAGATACAGAGCATCAATATTGCCGCTGATACTCTTTTAAGCAAATGCTTCTTCATAACGAATCCTCCCTATCTGCCCATCCCTCGGCGGCAGCTCTTTTGGCCTCCTCTATCTGACGAGCCTCCTCTGCAATCAGGGCTTCAAAGGCTTTTTCGGCTTTTCTTGCCTTGCGGGTCTCAATGTTTCTCTTCACTGTCTGCATATTCGGGAACAGCAGAATCATCATAATCACAAATGTGATAATTCCCACCACAATGGCGGCTGTGTACCATACAATTGTGCGTACCGGTATCTTTTCTTCCGAAGAATCAAAGCTCATGTAACCCGAACCATTTGACATGGTACTGATGTCATACGGTTTTCTCGCTCCTCTGACAAGCAGTCGGTGGGTATTCAAGCCGTATGGTGTACAGGTCAGCAATGTAACATAGTCCTTGCCTTCCTCGATAGCAATGTCTTTCGCATCGCTGGGCAGTACTACGACTATATGGTCTACTTCATACTTCAATACTTTATTCAGGACGTGGATGTAAAAGGCATCTCCCTCCACCAACTGGTCAATGTCTGTGAACAGCTTTGCCGATGGCAAGCCTGTGTGTCCTGCCAACACCGAATGGGTGCTTTCACCGCCCAACGGCAGGGATGTGCCTTTCATGTGTCCGATACCTTTTTGCAGAATCTCGTCCGTCATGTTATGGTACACCGGCAAATATACGCCAATCTTGGGAATCTCCACGTAGGCCATAGCATCGGATACTGCCAACAAGTCATCGTAACTGACCGTGGAAGTCTTGACATTCTGGCTTTTCAGCGATTTATTGTATTCTGCCGCTTGCTGTTCCAGCTTGTTGATGGTATCGTCATCTATCTTCTGCATGGCATCGTTGTAGCTGTCAATGGCAGAGTGTGCCGTGTACTCCGTCAGCCAGTTACTGATAATCGGGTACATGAACAAGCCTACACCGCCTACCAGCAACAGAAAGATTCCTACCAGCGGCATTCTGCGTTTCATGCGTGATTTTTTTTTCTTTTTTGCCTTTGCCTCGGTCGGCGTGGCATAACTACTCTTCGTCTTCTTCGGCATCGCTCTCATCGTCCTCCAGAATCTCATCTTCTTCAATGCCGGAAGCCACCGCTATCCGGTGTTTCAGCTCCTTGAACAGCCATATGCACGAGAATACATACACCACCACTGCGACAATCCCTATCCCGATAATGACCACCAAACGGTGCAGAATCTCTGCATCCAAGCCTTTTTCGGCACTGTCATTGTCAATCTGTATCGGAATCTCGTCATCACTTGCGGCCGTTGTCTGACCTCTGACATAAGCGGTGCGAATGCCTCTCACCAAAAGACGGTGTGTGTTCAGTCCGTAGGGGGTGCAAGTCAACAATGTAACATGATCTTCCCCTGCAATGATGTTCAGGTTCTCGACCTCCTGAGGCAAAACCACCTTGATGTCGTCCACCTGATAAGCCAGTATGCGGTCAAGCACGTGTATATAAAACGTGTCGCCCTCTTTCACTTCGTCCAAGCGGGTCAGCATATCTGCCGCAGGCAAGCCCGTGTGACCTGAAATGACACAGTGTGTGCTTGCACCGCCAATCGGCAGGCTTGTATTCCTCACCCAGCCGCAGCCTTTATTCAGTGAGGTTTCGGTCGTGCCGTAATACACCGGCAGGTACACCTCTATTGAGGGAACTTCTATGAAACACAGTATTTTGTCTTTCTGGTTCAGCGACATACTGTAGGGGCTGTCAGTGACGCCGTTGGCAAGGTCAGTGTTGTACTGCTGGGCATTGCGGTAAATCTCCACCATTTCACTGCTCGGCAGGTCTGTCACCGTTTCATTGTAGCTGTCTATCACCGTTTTTGCAGTCGACAGCGAGTAAATCGGCGAAAACATCGGGTACACCACCGCCGCTATCCCTGCAAAATACACCACACCCAGCATTCTCAGCATGAGTGCCGGTCTTACTTTAATATATCTTATGACAGCACTCACTTTTCTTGCTATCCACCGCCACGCTCTGGCAATGCCACGTCCGTACTTTTTCAGCACGTCCCATGCTTCTTTGCCAAACCATTTCAAAAAAGCAAGCACCTTTCCTGCTATTCTCTTTATCCTTTCCACAAGGGGTTTTCCTTTCGCCTGATTTTCCAAAAGGCTTGCTCTTTCGACCAAGCCTTTTGGAAAACCTGCTCCCACCGCAGTGGGAGCAAGCATATTAGTCAGAAACTCAAAATCTCAGAATAGAATTATTCTTCAACTTCTCTTTTCTTCATGTAGAGTACGAACATTGCACCAGCCATCAGGATAACAGCTGCACCACCAAAGGTGAACAGGTAAGTACCGATACCACCAGTGCCGGGGAGGGTCTGACCTTTGAAGTTCTGGATGCTCAAAGCACGGTCATTGATATTAGGATTGTTTGTAAAGTTAAAGGTCGTTGTGTAAGTAGTAGATTTTGAACCAGTGTTAGTGATCTGGAATACAGAATCATCTACTGTTACATACTCGGTAGGAATCGGCTGACCATTGGAACCAATTGTTGTAGGAGCCTGTGTCTCAACAATCTTATACCAACCTTCGGTAAGACCCTTGAATTCAAATGTGTCTTTACCTGTAATTGACTGCTGCTGATTGACTGTACCATCAATTTCCTCAATTTCATCCCACTTGTCGGCACCCAAAGCAAGAGCATCAGCAGCTGTAGCAGCCGTCTCACCAGTCTTGAGTTTCAGGAGCTTAAATTTAGCACCCTTGATAGGATCGCCATTTTCATCCAACTTGTTTACTGTGAAGTCTGTGCAAACGATGACATCTTTCTTTTCATCAGTTTCTTTCGGGGTATTCGGATCGGGATCACCGTTCGGATCATAACTACCGATACCAGTATCATAGTTGTTGCTGTAGGTCAACTTGACTTTGTTGTCATTTGAAAGATCGTCAGAAGCAAGATAAGGATCTGTGGAAAGCACTGCATCATAAGTGATTTCTACTGTTGCGCCGCCATGTGCCAGTACAAAAGCATCGCTAAATGTGACTTTGAAGCCTTTTCCGTGACCTTTAGCAAACGCAGTATCGTCTGCATCATTATCAGGTGTGCCATTGTCATCATACGGTGTATCAGCAACAGCTGCAATTTCTTCCAGCTTAAAGTCACCGGTAGTGATACCAGGAGCAATCTGAACAAGAGCAGTTTCTCCTGCACCAGCAGTTCCAGATACAAATACGTCTGATCCATCTGTCACCTTGATATGAATAGCATCTGTAGAGATATTGCCATTATTGATAACAAGTGTATTATCAGGAGTATCAGTAATCACAAAGTCAGTGATATCTGTGTTGTTGGTAGCTACTTTTGCATTATAGTTCGGGAACTCTGTATCAATCTTGAACGAAACAGTACTTCCACCAAGAGCCTGACCATAGTGAGAAACCTGGTTTTCATCTGTCGCATCGGAATTGATATAATCGCCAGCAGTGGTTATTGTTCCCTTGGAGATATCTGTGATGATTTTATCAACATCCACTTCAGACCATTTGAGAGAAGCAATCGTTGCATTCTGATTCTGAACATCGACAAGAATCGGTTCAGTTTTTACGTTATCACCGTTAGAAACAATCAAGTAGTAACCACTCTCTACATTAACGTTTGTTTCAATAGCACTGCCTGTAATGGTTCTCATCTTGAAGTCCTCTGAACCCTCAGAGATTGTTGCTAACGCAGCTGCCAAAGCCTCAGCCTGAGAACTGTTGCTCAGG
>ONUD01000113.1 GCA_900320925.1 uncultured Eubacteriales bacterium | reverse complement strand
CCTGTATTTGCGGCATTTGACTGTCATGGTATCGTATTTGATACCGGTCTGGCGGCCTATCTGCTGGAACCCGATAAGAAAGACTATTCATTGGACAGGCTCACACAGGGAATTACAGCCTATCAGTGCGAAAAAGAAACGCCTTTGTTGCAGTTTATCCCGCTTGCCGATGCTCTGGAAAAGGAAATTGCAGAAAAAAAGCAATCCTCTCTCCTGCGTGACATCGAAATACCGTTGGCACGGGTACTGGCTTCTATGGAAACGATTGGCTTTGCCGTGGACAAGAGTGCCATTGCCGCATACGGCGTACAGCTTCAAAAGGAAGCGGATTCCCTGCAAAAAAGTATCTATGACCATGCGGGGTATGAGTTTAATATCAATTCCCCCAAACAGTTGGCAGAGGTGCTGTTTGAAAAGTTAGGACTGCCTGCCAAAAAGAAAACCAAAAGCGGCTATTCCACCAATGCGGAAGTACTCGAAGAACTGCGTCCCTATCATCCCGTGATTGGGGAAATTTTAGAATACAGAACCGTTGCCAAGCTGAAATCCACGTATTGTGACGGGCTTGTCAAGGTCATCGGCAGTGACGGACGAATCCATTCCTGCTTTAACCAGACCGAAACCAGAACAGGACGTATCAGTTCCACGGAACCGAATTTGCAGAATATCCCCGTAAGAACAGAGCGTGGACGGGAGTTCCGCAAGTTCTTCACGGCAAAAGAGGGCTGTGTACTGGTAGATGCGGACTACTCGCAAATTGAACTGCGTGTACTGGCACACATGGCGAATGACCAGAACATGATAGAAGCATTCAAGGAAAATCGGGATATCCATACGGCAACGGCTGCTAAAGTGTTCCATATGCCGGAGGACTTTGTGACACCTGAAATGCGGAGCAGAGCCAAAGCCGTGAATTTTGGCATTGTGTATGGAATCGGTGCGTTTTCGCTGTCAAAGGATATTGGGGTGTCACGCAAAGAGGCGGAACGATACATTCAGGAATATCTGTCGCTTTATGCCGGCATTGACCGCTATCTGAAAGAGGTCGTGGAGCAGGCGAAAAAAGACGGTTACGTGACAACCATGTTCGGCAGAAGAAGGTATTTGCCCGAATTGTCCTCGTCCAACCATAATCTCCGAGCTTTCGGAGAGAGGGTTGCCAAGAATATGCCCATTCAGGGGACGGCGGCGGATATTATCAAAATTGCCATGATAAGAGTGTTTGACCGCCTGCAAAAAGAACACATGAAAGCACGGCTGATTTTACAGGTGCATGACGAACTGATTGTCGAAGCACCCGTGGAAGAAGCTGACAAAACCGCACGGATTCTGAGTGAAGAAATGGAGAATGCCGTGCGGATGAATGTACCGCTGCCTGCCGATGCAGGAATCGGCAAGACATGGTTTGAAGCCAAAAAATAGGAGGGTTGGAATATGCTTCACATCTTATTTGTCTGTACGGGCAATACCTGCCGCAGTCCGATGGCAAAGGCCATCTATGCGGAAAAGTCCTTGCAGTACGGTATCAACAGTATTTTCAGCAGTGCCGCTATCGGGTTCAGTGAGGGAGGGAGTGTGTCCCCGAATGCTGTGACGGTGTGCAGTGAGATCGGTATCGACATCAGTGAGCACCGTTCCCGTATCATGAGAAAAAGGGATATTGACATTACAGATATTTTTGTGGTCATGACAGAGCACCATGCCGAAGCATTGATGAATATTCTGGGAATCCCCCCCCGCAAAATCTATATCCTCGGGGGAGGCATCCCCGATCCCTACGGGTCGGACGTGGAAACCTACCGCCGGTGCCGCAAGAGCATTGAACAGGGAATTGATGAATTTTGCAGGATACTGAAACAAAAATTACAGGACGGTACATGGAAAGGACAGAACAATGGTCAACCTTATTCTGGAACCGATGCAGCGGCAACATCTTGAAGCACTGGCAGAACTGGAAAAAATCTGTTTTTCCCAGCCGTGGTCATACAAGAGCCTGGAGGAAGAACTGACCAACAAAACAGCCCATTTTTTCGTAGCAACGGTGGACGAAGAAGTGGCAGGGTATATTGGGGTATATGTGGTATGTGAAAGCTGCTTTGTCACGAATGTGGCAGTCTTTCCAAAATTCAGGCGGCAGGGGATTGCCACTGCCCTCATCAAAATGGCAAGCCTGACAGCCGATGCCATGGGAACGGATTTCATCTCTCTGGAGGTCAGAAAGTCCAACGAACCGGCACTTGCTCTGTACCGTTCTCTCGGCTTTGAAGAAATGGGACTGCGAAAAGACTACTACCGCAATCCCCGTGAGGATGCCCTGATTATGACAAAGGTGTTTAGGAAGTGATGGAATGAAAATATTAGCAATCGAAAGCTCCTGTGATGAAACAGCCGCCGCCGTGGTGGAAAACGGCAGAACCATTCTTTCCTCGGTGGTGGCAACGCAAATTGCAGAACATCAATTATACGGCGGTGTGGTGCCTGAAATTGCGTCCCGCCGGCATTGTGAAGCGATTAACGGGGTAGTGCGGGAAACACTGTCACAAGCGGCACTGACTTTTCGGGAAGTGGATGCCCTTGCGGTGACGTATGCACCGGGACTGATAGGGGCTTTGCTGGTGGGAGTGAATTTTGCCAAAGGACTGTCGATGGCAACAGGACTGCCGCTGATTCCCGTCCATCACCTGCGTTCCCACATTGCCGCCAACTATCTGGCACATCAGGACTTACAGCCGCCGTTCCTGTGCCTTGTGGTATCGGGAGGACACAGCCATATCGTGGAAGTGACGGACTATACGGAGATGAAAATTATCGGTAAAACCCGTGACGATGCCGCCGGAGAAGCCTTTGACAAGGCCGCCCGTACCATGGGAATGCCGTATCCGGGAGGAATCCATCTGGACAAGGCCGCCCAAAACGGCAATGACCATGCTTTTTCACTGCCGCATCCCAAGGTGGACGGTTGTCCGTATGACTTCAGCTTTTCCGGACTGAAAACCGCTGTCATCAACCTCATCCACAATGCTTCCCAAAAGGGAGAGAGCCTGCCTGTCAATGACCTGTCGGCATCGTTCCGAAAGGCCGTGGTAGACAGTCTGACAGACAATTTCTTCCGTGCAGCGGAGAATCTGGGGCATACCAAATTGGTTCTGGCAGGCGGTGTATCCGCCAATTCCCTCCTGCGTGAGAGAACGTTGCAGGAATGTGAGAAGCGTCACTGGCAGTGTTATTATCCGCCGCTGAACCTGTGCGGAGACAACGGTGCCATGGTGGGGGCACAGGCATACTATGAGTATCTGGCAGGTCACACGGCTTCTGCCGACCTCAATGCACGTGCCGCTATGTCGATAGAATAAAAAGGTGCCGAGCGAATCGGCACCTTTTTAGTGTGACCATGAATGGGGGAGGGGCTTCGGTTGGCGGAAAAAGCAAAGCTCATTGGCTTGTTTCACGGCTCCTGTGTTTTTCAGCATATCGGGAGTATGTTCTTTTTCGGTGTAGTCCACATTGGCGAGTGAAAAGAAATCGCTGTGAACCATATGGTGGGCAGACAGCTCCATTCCCGAAAGAATCAGCACTTCTTTTGTCATCTCCTCCAGATCGTTTTCATCCATTTCTATCATTTCTTCTGTCCTCATTTTTCTCATCTCCTGTCAGACCTTATTATAACACATGATTTTTCATTTGTCACGCACGAAATTTTATGATATAATGGCGGTGGGAGGAATTGCTATGAAAATCTTACATTCCCGTCCGACAGAGGATGGATTTTATATGCCTGCGGAGTTTGCAGAGCATGAGGGCTGTATCATGATTTTTCCCCATAGGAGGGATTCCTGGCAGTACGGTGCCTATGCGGCAAGAAAGGCATTTGTACAGGTAGCAGAGGTTATTGCCTGTTCGGAAAAGCTGACCGTTTGTGCAAGGTACGAGGATTATGACAGTGCCAGAGCCATGCTGCCCGACCATGTGAGGGTGATTGAAATGGAGTCCGATGATGCCTGGGCAAGAGATGTTGCCCCCACGTTCGTGATAAACGGCAAGACGATTCGGGGCATAGACTGGGGCTTCAATGCATGGGGAGGACTGCATGACGGCTTGTACTTTCCATGGGACAAGGACAACAAAATGGCAAGGAAGCTTTGTGACCTGCTGGAGGCAGACACCTATGACCAGAGGGATTTCATTCTGGAGGGCGGTTCGATTCATACCGACGGCGAAGGTACACTCCTGACCACAGAAGCCTGCCTGCTCAGCAAGGGACGCAATCCTGATTTTTCCAAAGAAGAAATTGAACAGCGATTGAAAGACTGTCTGGGCGTGAAAAAAATCATTTGGCTGCCGTCAGGTATCTATCAGGATGAAACCAATGAACACGTGGACAATATCTGTGCTTTTACCGCACCTGCCGAAGTGGTGCTGGCATGGACGGACGATGAAAATGACCCGCAGTATGCCCTGTCAAAAAGCTGTCTTGCGGTACTGGAACGTGCGACCGATGCCAAGGGGCGGAAGCTGACAGTACACAAGCTGCCGCTTCCGAAGCCTGTGACCATGACCGCAGAGGAATGTGAGGGACTGGACTGGATGGACGGTCAGCCGACACGCATTCCGAATGAACGGCTGGCGGCTTCCTATGTCAACTTTTACATCTCCAACAGACACGTTGTCTGCCCGCAGTTCGGAGATGACAATGACGGCAAAGCCATCGCAATCCTGCAAGCTCTGTTTCCGACAAGAACGGTCATCGGCATTGAAGCAAGGGAGATTCTCATCGGCGGCGGCAATATCCACTGTATTACCCAGCAGATACCAAGGAGGGATTTGTCATGTCAACAGTCAATGTAGCAGCCGTACAGATGTCCATGTGCGGCGACAGCAAAGCGAATCTGAATAAAGCGGAGCATTTTGTCCGACAGGCAGCAAAGGACGGTGCGAATATCATATTGCTGCCGGAGCTGTTTGAAAACCTGTATTTCTGTCAGGAGCGGAACTATGATTTTTACCGTCTGGCGACAACGGTGGAGGAAAATCCTGCTGTACGGCGGTTTCAGGAAGTTGCCAAAGAACTGCATATCGTCATTCCCGTGAGTTTTTATGAAAAGTATGGCAATACTTTTTATAATACCGCTGCCATCATTGATGCAGACGGCACCATGCTTGGCATTTACAGGAAAACCCATATCCCCGATGACCACTTCTATCAGGAAAAGTTCTACTTTACCCCGGGGGATACCGGCTTTCGGGCATGGAATACGCAATACGGCTGTATCGGAGTCGGAATTTGCTGGGATCAGTGGTTTCCCGAAAGTGCAAGGTGCATGGCTCTGCAAGGGGCAGACCTGCTGTTTTACCCGACGGCCATCGGTTCGGAACCGATACTGGAGGTGGACAGTATGCCGCATTGGCGAAGATGTATGCAGGGTCATGCCGCCTGCAATATCACCCCCGTGATGGCTGCCAACCGTGTGGGAACGGAAACGGTACTGCCCTGTGACAGCAATAATCATCAATCTTCTTCGCTGTGCTTTTACGGCTCTTCCTTTATCACCGATGAAACAGGAGAAATTGTGGCAGCGGCAGACCGTGAGAGCGAATGTGTGATTATGCATGAATTTGACTTGGCAGCCATACGGGAACTGCGGACAAGCTGGGGATTGTTCCGTGACCGCCGCCCGAAGTCCTATCAACCCATTGTAAAATAAAATTAAAAAAATGGTGGACTTTATCGGAAGTTTGTTATATAATAACGGTATGTGTAAATTAACATGGAAGGGAAGAACAACCATATGAAAACAATCAGCAAAAAATTGGCCGCACTGATACTGGTGGCAGCACTCGGCTGTTCCGCCGCAAGCTGTTCCTTCGGTCCGGGCAAATGGAGTTATCAGACTGATACCGCCACCATCTCTGCCGGTACATGGATATACAGTACCTACCAGAGCTACAACGATGCAGTCAGCAAGATTACCGAAGCCAATGCCGACAATGAGGACTTTGATGTCCAGTTGATGGATATTACCAAGGAAAAGGTCGAGGATAAGAATGCGGTTGACTGGATCTTTGATGATGCCAAGGATAAGTGCATTGGCATTCTGACACTGGAAAAACTGGTGAAGGACAAGAAGGTGACGCTTGACCAGGAACAGCTTCAATCAACCGAAGATATGTATGCCCAGTACTACAGCTACAGTGATGAGGCTGTGAAATTCTATGAAGCACTCGGTGTGTCAGAGGAAAGCTTCGTAACTGCCAATGTCAGG
>ONUD01000067.1 GCA_900320925.1 uncultured Eubacteriales bacterium | reverse complement strand
CTATGCCTTTACCAATGCCACAGGCGTAACAAAAATCAATGTTTCGTTAACCATGAAAGAAATGTACCCAAGCTATTGGAGCAACAACACAGCTTTGACTGCTATCAACGTCAATGAAAACAACCAGTGGTACACTTCTGTCGGCGGTATCCTCTACAACAAGGAAAAAACAAGACTGTATCTTGTTCCCGATGCCAGAGTCGGCGATGTGACCATTCCCGAAACCGTAACCCATATTGACGGTCAGTATACCTTCAATAACTGCACGGGTATCCAAAAACTGACCATCCCTGCCGCTACGGTCAATCTGAGTGACAGCTATTTTGACAAATGCCTGAGTATTACGGAATTTGTTGTTGATCCTGACAATATAAGAGTACAGTCCGTCAACGGCTGTCTGATGAACCTTGAAAAAGATTACGTCTATGCCATCCCCAAGGGGGCAGCTACCGTGACACTTCCCGATAATATCGTTTCTCAGGGACGTATCCGGGATAATGCACTGATTAACTGCCCGAACCTTGTCACCCTCAATCTGTCCGACAATTTCAATGATTTCAGTTGTTACTATATGCTTGCCAACTGCCCGAAACTGACGGCTGTCAATGTATCGGAAAACAACTCTGATTATACAACTGTTGACGGTGTCCTCTACAACAAGGCCAAAACAAGAATCCTGTATGTCCCCGGCGGCAAAACAGGGGCTTATACCGCTCCTGCTACCGTGAACGCTGTCTATGACCGTGCTTTCAAGGATGCCACTAAGCTGACTTCCATCACGTTCCCCAAGAACTTTACCAGTACCTTTGATTTAGGCTACACATTCTACAATTGTGCATCGCTCACGTCTTTGAACTTTGCCGGCAGTGACACCTCCTATGTCACCGTCAGCGGTGCTGTACTCAATAAGGATAAGACAAAGCTCTATTATGTTCCTAACGGAAAGACCGGTACTTATACGGTTCCTGCCACCGTTACCTCGATTGACAGCAGGGCATTCCTGAACTGCTCCAAGCTGACAGGCATTGTGCTTCCTGAGAACCTTAAAGAAATCAGCTTCGACACAAGCGGCATGGACTCCCTGGTAAGTCTTACCATTCCTGCCGGCGTGACTTCCATCTCCAGCAATTTCTATGACAAATTCCCGAATCTTGTTATCTCAGGCTATGAGGGTACGGAAGCCGAATGGTATTCCAACTACCATGACGTGAAATTCAACAAGCTGGCTCGTACCATTACCCTCAACAAGACTTCTGTCGAAACGGCTGCGGGCAGAACCGTGAACCTGACCGCTACCCTCGATATCGACAGAGTCAGCGACAGTACCATCACCTGGAAGAGCGAAAATACCAAGGTCGCTACCGTTGCCGCTGATGGTACCGTGACAGCCGTTGCGGCAGGTGTTACAAGAGTTTCCGCTGCCACTGCGGACGGCAAGACCGCTTACTGCAATATTCTGGTCAATGCTCCTCTTGAAAACCTTTCCATGCTCTCCTCTGAATCCGTCCTGACAGGTGAATCTGTCACCCTCACAGGTGCAGCCAGCGGCGGTGTGAGAAACTATAAGTATGCAATGTACGCCAGAAAGCTCGGTGCTGCCAACTGGACAACCATCTCTGGCTTTACTACCAATGCAGCCGCTTCCTTTACCCCTGCCGAAGCCGGTACCTATGAGCTTTGCATCAAGGTCAAGGACAATAACAGTGTCGTGGAAAATAAATACTTTACCCTCAAGGCATCCTCTGCCCTGAACAATACTTCCACTGTTTCCGAAGACATGATAACACTCGGTGAAACATTGGTACTCTTCGGCAGTGCAGAGGGCGGTGCCGGCAGTATTGCTTATCAGTATCAGTATAAGGAGTACAATGACAACGACTGGACAACCCTCTCCGATTACAGTGCCAATACGGTGGCCATCTTCAAGCCCACTGCCGCAGGCAGCTATACCTTCCGTGTCAATGCCAAGGACAGCAGAGATCATGTAGTCGGCAAAGAAGTGGCTGTGACCGTGAGCGGTACACTTGCCAATACCTCCACCCTCAGTGCCGATACCGTCATGGCAGGAAAGAGCATCACCGTGACAGGCTCCGCAACCGGCGGCAAAGGCGGTTATACCTATGCTTACTACTACAAGCAGTTCTCCCAGAAAAACTGGACAAAGATTGCCGATTTCAGTGCCAGCACGACCGCTGTGGTAACACCCAGATCAACCGGTGCTTATCAGGTCTGCGTGAAAGTCAAAGATCAGAGCGGCACTGTCGTTTCCCAATATTTCAACCTGACTGTCAATGACAAGCTGAAGAATACCACGGTACTTTCCGATGATGACATCGTATATGGCGAGAATATCACCGTAAAAGCCTCTGCACAGGGCGGTACAGGCGGCTATACCTATGCGGTATTCTACAAAAAAACCACCGATACCAAGTGGACAACAAAACAGACATTCAGCACCAATGCCACCGTTACCGTAACACCTATGAAGGCTGCCAAGTATGACATCTGCGTGAAAGCCAAGGACAGCAGCGGACAGGAAGACAAGCTGTACTTTGTCGTCAATGTCAGTGCGTTCGGCAAGGCGGATGAACCGCTTGTCAACAACGCCACCATTGATGCACAGAACAACAGGGTATCTCTCGGCGACAGCATTACGGTCAAGGCAGCAGCCAATGGCGGTGCTTCCTCGGAATACACCTATGCCATCCTCTACAAAAAGTCCACCGATACCAACTGGGTCGTGAAACAGAAGTACGGCACCAATACCACCGCTGTCATCACGCCTGCCAAGGAAGCAGTCTATCAGATTTGCGTCAAGGCTAAGGATGCCAAGGGTACCATTGCCAAGAAATACTTTACCGTGACAGCCGCTTCGGGTGTGAGGAATACCTCGACCATCTCAGCAACAGAAATCACTCTGGGTGAAAGCGTGACTGTCAATGCCTCCGGTACAAACGGTACAACCCCATACACTTACTCCGTCCAGTACAAGAAAACAACCGATACCAAATGGACAACGGCTCAGGCAATGGGTGCCAATGCCGCCATTACCATCACACCTGCCAAAAAGACCACGTATCAGATCTGTGTCAAGGTGCAGGACGGCGATGGGAATATCAGCCCAAAGTATTTTGATGTTGTTGTCAACTGACCATACCCAAAAAATCCCCTTTTCTTTAAGAAAGGGGATTTTTTATATGGATGCGGATTGCAGCCAATTCCTAATTCCTCGCTGTCATCTTCCGGCATATCCAGTTACACGCGTTATAATTAAATGAGCAAATTTTTAAATGTGTTGTGAAAATGCACAAATTCATTTTTCCCGCTGAAAGGTATCACAATTGATACTGCTTTGCCGCCACGCAGACCCCTCTGTCAGCTTGCTGACAGAGGGGTACGTGGCGGCAAGGAAGTTTCCATTACAATGTCAAACATCGGGCAAATATCTCCATCAGTCTGCACGAAAACCATGTATTGGAAGCGTTTTATAGATAGGAGCGTTCCGGAAAAGGGATTTGTGCGGTTTTTTCGGATAGGGTCTTGATTATTTTGGGGCAATCATGTAATATGATAGTATCAATCAGATAAAGGAGAGAATGATAATGGCACAAAATCCTATTGTGACAATCACTATGGAAAACGGTGATGTCATCAAGGCAGAACTGTATCCCGAGGTTGCCCCCAATACCGTGAACAACTTTATCAGCCTGATCCAAAAGGACTTTTACAACGGTCTGACATTCCACAGAGTAATCTATGGCTTCATGCTTCAGGGCGGCTGTCCGAACGGTACCGGCACGGGAGGTCCGGGCTACCACATCAAGGGAGAGTTCCTCCAGAATGGTTTCCCCAATGCTCTGAAACATACCGCAGGTGTCCTGTCAATGGCTCGCACCATGGTGCCTGACTCTGCCGGTTCGCAGTTCTTTATCATGCACAAGGATGCTCCCCACTTAGACGGACAGTATGCCGCTTTTGGCAAGGTAATCGAGGGCATGGAAGTTGTCAATGCCATTGCCGAAACAGATACCGACTTTGCTGATAAGCCGCTTGACCCGCAGGTCATGAAAACTGTCACCGTGGAAACGTTTGGTGTGGACTATCCTCAGCCGGAAACCGTGGGATAAACCATGAAAGTTGTAACAAGGATACTGGCTCTCATTCCTGCCATATTGCTGCAAACGGTATGGATATTGTTTCTGCTGTGGTTTTTCAGCGATGCAATAGAACTGGTTGAACTCATCACGTCTTTCATGGCCATCATCTTTGTTTTGTATATCGTGACCAAGCGTGATGAAAGCAGCTATAAAATCCTGTGGCTGATACTGATTCTGTCATTTCCCATTCTGGGAGCATTCCTGTATTGGCTCTTGGGCAACCGCAAAACTGCCAAGCCTATCCGTAAAAAGCTGGAACGCTCCGCAGGAGAGATTCTGGTCTATACAGAACCGTGCGGGGAACAGATCTTTGAAGAAATTGCCAAAGACAATGCCCGTCTTGCCGCCGTCCTCAAACGGACACAGCAGGAAACCGGCTTTCCTTTGGTCAGGAATGAGAGTACCCAATATTTTGCACTGGGCGAAGAAATGCACAAGGTGATGCTGGAGGAACTGAAAAGAGCGAAACAGTTTATTTTCGCCGAGTATTTCATCGTGGAAAACGGTATCATGTGGGACTCCATGGTGGAAATCATGGAGCAAAAGGTCAATGAGGGGGTTGCAGTCTATTTCATGTACGATGATGTAGGCAGTATCTCTACCTACTCCAAAAAGAATGTCAAGGATCTGAAAAAACGTGGGATCCAATGTACTCCCTTCAATCCTATCAATGCCATCAAAGGCACACTGAATTACCGTGACCATCGCAAAATGCTGGTCATTGACGGTGAAATCGCTTTCAGCGGGGGCGTGAACCTTGCTGATGAATATATCAACAAAAAGAAAAAATACGGCCACTGGAAGGACATCGGATTTTCCGTCAAAGGGGCGGCAGCACAGGTCTATGCCAGAATGTTTGTCGAATTCTGGAATGCCTTCTCCAAAACGCCGATGGAATTTGCCAAGTATTTTCCGCCTGTACCCAACAATCTTTCCAACGAGAGGGACGGCTATGTTTTGTCGTATTATGACTCCCCCGTCAAGTTTGAAACTTACAGCAATGACCTGTATATCGACCTGCTGTATCAGGCGGAAAAAACTGCATGGTTCTATACCCCCTATCTGCTGCTGGGAGATTATCTGCTTCAGGCATTTGTGAAAGCTGCGGAACGAGGGGTCGATGTGCGTATCATCATGCCGGGGATTCCCGACAAAAAAATTGTCTACCGTATGTCAAGGGGCTACTACCGTTCCCTGATGGAGGCAGGCGTCAAGGTATATGAATATCTCCCTGGGTTTGTCCATGCCAAGGGCTGTATCATTGACGGCAAGGTCGGTACAGTCGGCACGGTCAATCTCGATTACAGGAGTTTGTTCCTGCATTTTGAAAACAATTCCGTATTCTACCATTCCGCACTGCTCAAAGACCTTGAAAAGGACTTCCTCAAAACACAGTCCAAATCCAAGCAGCGTACTATGGCAGACTTGAAAACAGGTGACTTCCGATGGTTCGTGAATGGTATCCTGAGAATACTGGCACCGCTGTGCTGAAAAAATATGCAAGGATAGGTGAAATCAAAATGGCTGCTGTCAAAAGAATTTTTGTAGAAAAGCGTTCGGGCTTTGATGTCGAAGCACAGAATCTTTGTGCCGACCTGAAAAACAATCTCGGTCTGAACGGTCTGGAAGAAGTGAAGATTATCAACCGCTATGATATCAGCGGTCTGGAAGGTGAAAGCTTTCAAAAAGCCAAAAATACGATTTTAAGTGAAACCAATGCCGATAAGGTGTATGAAGAAGTATTCCCTGTCAGTGAGGATTTTAGAATTTTTGCCATGGAGTACCTGCCCGGACAGTATGACCAGCGTGCCGACTCCGCTGCCCAGTGCGTACAGCTCCTGACACAGGGCGACCGACCCCAAGTGGTCACAGCCAAACTCATTGCTCTCAAAGGCAGTATCTCCGAGGAGGACTTCCAAAAGGTGCAGCACTATCTGATTAACCCCGTGGAATCACGGCTGGCTTCTTTAGACAAGCCCGATTCACTGGATATGAAAGCCGCTGTTCCCGATGATGTGGCAGTGGTAGAGGGCTTTACGGCATGGAACGATGACGAAATGCAGCAGTATTTCCATTCCATGGGCTTTGCCATGACACTCTCCGACCTGAAATTCTGCCGTGACTATTTCAGGGACGAGGAACACCGTGACCCGACTGTCACAGAACTGCGTGTGATTGACACCTACTGGTCTGACCACTGCCGTCATACCACTTTCCTGACACGTCTGGAAACCATCGAAATTGAAAAAGGCATTCTTTCCGAAACCATCGAAAAGGCTCTGCAACTCTATTATGAAAGCCGTGACGAAATTTACGGCAAGGATACCGACAGAGATGTATCCCTCATGGATATGGCACTGGTCGGCATGAAACTGCTCAAAAAGCGTGGCATGATTCCCGACCTTGACCAGAGTGATGAAATCAATGCCTGCTCCATCGAGGTACCCGTTACCATTGACGGCAAGACCGAACCATGGCTCGTGCAGTTCAAGAACGAAACCCACAACCATCCCACGGAAATCGAACCCTTTGGCGGTGCCGCTACCTGTCTGGGCGGGGCTATCCGTGACCCGCTGTCAGGACGTGCCTATGTCTATCAGGCCATGCGTGTCACAGGTTCCGGTGACCCCACCGTTGCCTTTGAGGATACCATGGCGGGCAAGCTTCCCTCACGCAAAATTACGACCGGTGCCGCTGCCGGCTACAGCTCCTACGGCAACCAAATCGGTCTTGCGACCGGTCAGGTCACCGAACTCTATGACAAGGGCTATGTTGCCAAGCGTCTGGAAATCGGTGCTGTGATCGGTGCTTCACCAAAAGCCAATGTTGTCCGTAACGTACCTGCCCCCGATGATGTCATTGTTCTTCTGGGCGGACGCACGGGACGTGACGGCTGCGGCGGTGCCACAGGCTCCTCCAAGGCTCATACCATGGATTCCATTGAAACCTGCGGTGCAGAGGTGCAAAAGGGCAATCCTCCCACCGAACGTAAAATTCAAAGACTGTTCCGCAACAGTACGGTTTCTACCATGATTAAACGCTGCAACGACTTTGGTGCAGGCGGTGTCTGCGTTGCCATCGGAGAACTGGCAGACGGTCTGACCGTTGACCTCGACAAAGT
>ONUD01000208.1 GCA_900320925.1 uncultured Eubacteriales bacterium | reverse complement strand
TGCGGTGCGTCAGAAGTCCAACGATATGTCCATCAATTTTTGTGCCTTGCCGGGTGTGGAACCGAGGTTCCTGCCCGTTCAAAACACGGGTCATAACTTAAATAAAAACACACGGTTGCTTGTTAAAGCACCTATACTTTTGATGGAGAGGTATGGACAAATGTCGCAAAATCGGAATCACGCAAAATCGTGCTGGTGAAAGGAGGAGGTGTCGGTGCCGGACAGGCTGAACGAAACTCTTCTTTCATAATTCCAATTAGGTCTGTATCAATAAGTATCGAATTTTGTATTTCAAAAATTCTCGTGCAGCGTTACAGTTCATCTGCATCTGAACCGACTTTCATATTGTCTTGTCCTGCCGCACCGCACACAGCCGAATACGGAGTCCTCAGCCTTGTTGGCTGAGGTATGTTTCAAATATGCTGGCAAAGCTGTCGTTGACATCAAACGGCACTTCATAGCTGACCTCATGGTTGATGAGGCACTTGTCAAGTTCCACAGAGATGCTGTCCGACTGTTTGTTGAGGTCGGAAAGCATTTTTTTGATTTTGTTTCTGTCAAAGTTGATGGTGACGACTTTTTTCAGGGGGCATTTGTAGGAAATCTGATTGCCCTCAGCATTGAAACGGTAGCCAACCCCCCCGTTATAGATAATGGTTTCGGAACTTCTGGTATCCGCCATGTGCTGGAACAGCTCTGCCATCTCCTGACGCTGGTGGTTGAGGGAACATTCACTGTCCATGTCAATAGGAAGGTTTTTTTTGGTTTCATTGACAGCCTTGGCAAGAATTTCCTTTTGTTCGAGAAGATACAGGAGAAATTCTGCCAGCTGTGTGATATGGTCGGTATATTCGGGATGGGGGATATCCTGAACGGTGACTTCATTTTCCGCATCCGGCACCACTTTGCTTCTCAGATACGTATTGGTGGTTTGTGTAATGTTGCGGTCATCGGAAATGATGGTTTTTGCCTCACGCACCAGCTCATTCAGTTTATTCTGGAAACGGAACGCTTCTTTCAGATTCATATTTCATCTCTCCTGTCTTTTTCGTTGATGTCATCATTATACAGCATTTTGGGGCATTTGTCATTCAACCGCAGGTTTAATTATGAGGTTTTCTTCACCACCAGAATTTCGGCAATCCGTCTGTTTTCGACTTTGAGGACAGTGAAACGGGTGCCGTTGATCATAATGGAGGGATGTTCGCCGTTTTTAGGGATGTGTCCCATTCTGTCGAGCATGATGCCGGCAATGGTATCGTTTTCTTCATCATCAAAGCAGATGCCTGTCAGGTCGCTGATTTCATCAAGGGAGGTTGCCCCGTCCACCTTGAAGCTGTGTTCACTGACCTTTTGGATGTCTTCTTTTTCGTTGTCATATTCATCCTGTATGTTGCCAAGGATGGATTCGATCAAATCTTCCATCGTGATAATGCCGCCCGTGCCGCCGAATTCATCGACCACCACAGCGATTTGTATTTTATGCTTGGTCATGTACTCGAACATTTCACGGCACCGTTTGGATTCAGGGACAAATACCGCTTCTCGTATCATGTCGGGGCGGATGGTTTCATCAGGGGCATCGGTGCTGACAAATTGCAGAAGATCTTTGGCATAGATGATACCCACGATATTATCAATCTCCTCATGGTAAACAGGGATACGGGAGCGGCCGCTTTGAATAGCCACTTTGGTCAGTGCGGCAATGGATTCCTTGTCCTCTACGGCCACCACGTCTTTGCGGTGGGTCATGATGGCACCAACGGTGGTATCATCAAAGTCAAAGACCTTTTCAATCATACTTTTGGTATTTTCCTCGATGATACCGTCTTCTTCTCCGCGGTCGACCATCATTAAAATTTGTTCTTCGGTTTTGGTTTTGTCATGTTCATCAGGAGCCTGACCGAAGAGTGAAGCAATGCCTGCACAGAGGGCAGTAAAAGGTGCCATGAAAGCGGACAGAAAGGAAAAGACCCCTGCATAGCGGGAGGAAAGCTTTTCCGTGTCACGCATGGCAAGCTTTTGCGGGACAAGCTGACCGATGGCGGTTGCCAGCACCGCAAACAGGATGAATATCAAAACTGCGGCGGCAATGCCTGCGGGAATGGCAGGGATTCCGAGCCGTATCAGCAGTCCCTGTACAGGGGGCGTATAGGCAAGACTGGACAGGAGTGTCATCAAAGAAATACTCAGTGTCGTTCCTGCACGGGAACAACTGTCGTCATGGGCTTGCGGTCTGCCGTCCGAGCAGCCGAGCAGGGTGAACAGGACACAGGCGGCAAGACATACCGCAATGCCTGCGGTACTTCCCACGATTCCCTCCACGGAACAAAACCAACTCCATATATCGGCATCTGCTGCCATTCCAAAACACTTCCTTATCAGATTGATACTTTCATGATACGGGAAAATCCCATAGATGTCAACCTTATTTTAGCAGGGGTTCTTGACGAAATCGGAGAAAAAAAGTATAATAAAGGAAATGCTACAGGAGGTTGAAAACCATGTTTTTAAATCAGTTGAACGAGAACCAGAAAGAGCTTTTCCTGAGTCTGTGCGGTCATGCCATCATGGCGGATGGCATTGTGGAGCTGGAGGAGATGGAGTCATTGGCACTGTACTGCTATGAAATGATGATTCCCAATCACCTGCCGGATACCAGCGAATCCGCAGAAGAGATTATAGAGCAGCTTGCCGCCGTTTCATCGGAACAGGAAAAGCATATCATTGTTTTTGAACTGATCATGCTGTTCAAAAATGATGGCAAGTATGACGAAACAGAAAGAACATTCATGCAGGTTGTTTTGGACAAGCTGGGTGTCAGCACGGAAAAGCATGACCAATTGGAAGCCCTTGCCGACCGATACAATGCCCTGTACGGAGAGATCTGCACCGCCGTCAATGCATAAGCACGGAAAAACCGAAGCTCCCTTAACGGAGAGCTTCGGTTTTTTGGATATGCTCACAAAGGGCATCAAATGTTTCAGGGCTGAGGTCATGTTCAATCAGACAGGCATCCGCTTTGGCAACCGCTTCACTGACGCCCAGACTGATAAAGAATTTGGTCAGGATTTTGTGTCGGTTGTAGGTGCGGGAAGCGATTTTCATACCGTCATCGGTGAGGGTAATGAAGTTGTACTCATCCATCACAATATAGCCTCTCTCTTTGAGACGTTTGGTGGTATAGGTAACGCTGGGTTTGGTGACACCGAGCTGGTTGGCAACATCAATGGAACGGACAGCCCCTCTGCGTTCCTGGATCATCAGTATGGCTTCCAAGTAATCTTCCATTGTTTTTTCAACGTTTTTTTCCTGTTTCATCATGTACGGCAATCCCTCACAAGTATTTTTCTTTATCTTATCATAGTGTTCCTTAAAAATCAAGGTGCAATCTGATTTTTGCACTCCTATATTGACAAAAAAAGACGGCTGTGTTAAATTGTTTATGTGAAACAAAGAGAGGAGAGAGATAATGAAAACACTCAGGGATGTCAAAACAGGGCAGACAGCCCGTATCAAGCAACTGCACAGTACAGGAGCTGTGAAATGCCGCATGGCAGAGATGGGACTGACAAAGGGAACAGAAGTGTTGGTAAAAAGACGCTCTCCTTTGGGGGATCCTGCGGAGCTGACGGTCAGGGGTTATGAACTGCTGATACGGAAAGCGGAAATGAAACTGATTGAAGTGGAGTAATGGGAATGAAAATTGCACTCGTCGGAAATCCCCGCAGCGGGAAAACGACTTTTTTTCGTGCCTTGACAGGTTCTAAGCAGTCTGTCGGCAACTGGCACGAACTGACTCTCGAAAAAAGAACCGGCAGACTCAAACGTCACAGCAATGTGAAAATCATAGAACTGCCGGGTGTCTATTCTCTGTCGCCGTATACACTGGAGGAAGTGATGACAAGAGAGTATCTGTTGGATGAATCTCCCGATGTCATCATGAATATCGTGGACGGAACGAATCTGGAAAGAAGTCTGTATCTGACCTCTCAGCTTTTGGAACTGGGGATTCCTGTGGTAGCGGCTATCAATATGTCGGATCTGGTGAAAAAAACCGGCGGGCAGATTAATACCAAGGAACTTGCCAGAAGATTGGGATGCAGGGTCATAGAGATTTGTGCCGTCAGGGGAAAGGGTATCACGGATGCCGCTGAAATGGCAGTGGAAGCTGCCGTTGACCCGAGGAGAGTCCTGCCGCAGCACCATTTCAGCAGGGAAATCGAAAATGCCTTGACGGAAATCAGTCAGCTTGCCTTAAAGACCGTTGACCCGAGAAGAAAAAAATGGTATGCCCTCAAGCTGTTCGAGAGAGATGATAAGATTGTCCGCAAGGCGGATATTACCGAGCGTACCCGAGATCTCATTGACAAGGAAACCAAGAAAATTGAAGATAAATTCGGTGAGGATGCAGAAAGCATGATTGCCAATGAACGATATGCCTATATCACGGCTGTCATCCGTTCCTGCTACAAAAAAGAGGAGAGCGGCAAAACAGACCTCACCGAAAAGATTGACCGTATTGTACTCCATCCTGTGGCAGCCGTGCCGATTTTTATAGCGGTGATGTGTCTGGTTTATACAGTGGCTCTGCTGCCGTGGGGAGATGCCGTGACGCATTGGGTCTGCAACGGGGTGTTCGGAGAGGGGTTCTATTTATTCGGTATGGAGGATTCCTGGATCCCCGGACTTGGCAGCTTTGCCAAAAGCCTGATGATGGAGATACGATGGCCGGAATGGGTGCAGGCACTCATTGCAGACGGGGTTCTCGGCAGTATTGGCATGGTATTCAGCTTTGTCCCACAGATGATGCTGTTGTTGATCATGCTGTCGGCACTTGATGGCTGCGGCTACATGGCAAGAGTGGTCTTTTTGTTTGACAGGATTTTTCGCAAATTTGGGCTGTCGGGAAGTTCCCTTGTACCGCTCCTGATGAGTGCGGGCAGTAATGTGCAGGGAACAGCAGCCGCAGGATTGGTCAAAGATGACCGCAGCCGCAAAATGACGGTCATTACCGCAGCATTCCTGCCTGACCATACCAAGCTTCCCATGCTGACACTTGCTGCCGCTGTATGGTTCGGCGGTTCCCCGCTTGCAGCAGCAGGTGCCTATGCCGTCTGCTTTGCCGCAGTCCTGCTGTCGGGCATGATTCTCAAAAAAATTTCTGCCTTTACCGAGCAGCCCTCTCCGTTTATGATGGAGCTGCCGCAGTATCGGAAACCGAAAATCAGTCATGTCCTCCGCAGCATGAAAGAGCGGACAGGGGCATTTCTGAAACGGGCAGGTGTGTTGATTTTTGTTGTGTCGCTGCTGGTGTGGGCAGGGTCGCATTTCGGTGCGGCGGCGGACGGATTCGGCTACAGTGCGGCAATGTCACTGTCGGACAGCATTTTTGGCATCGTCTGCGAGAGGGTTGCATGGCTTTTTGCAGCGCTCGGATTTGGCAGTCCCCGTGCCACAGCCGCTGTATTGGCAGGATTGGTTTCCAAAAGCCAGTCGGCTGTTCTGATGGGAAATGCCGGCCTCACCGAACTGACAATGCCCGCCGGTATGGCATTCCTGACGTTCTACCTGCTGGGATTCCAGAGTGCCGCCGTATTCGGGACGGTCAGAAAAGAAATGAACAGTGTCAGGTGGACATGGATGGCAATGGGCTATCAGACTTTGTTTGCCTATGCCATATCGCTGATGGTCTACCAGTTCGGCTCGGCATTGGCGGGAGAGCGGGGAACAGAGTACATCTTAGGACTGGTGGCAGCGTTCATTATCCTGACATTCCTGTGTGTCATGCTCCTGCGTCCATACAAGGAGTCGGAAACACTCGTCTATTCTGTCAGCCATAAAAAATCGAAAAAGTGAAACACGGAAATCGATTTTGAAATTATCAATGAGCAAATTTGCAAAGGTGTTGTGAAAATGCACCAATTCATTTTCCCGATGAAAGATATGACAATTGCTACTGCGTTGCCGCCACGCTCCCTCCGTCAAAAGCTGGACAACTTCCTGTTGTTCCATCCATTCATTGCGTGAAGAAAAATATGGCATTTCGGAAGATAATTTACCAGCTTTTGCCACCTCCCTCACGGAGGGAGGCTT
>ONUD01000188.1 GCA_900320925.1 uncultured Eubacteriales bacterium | reverse complement strand
GTGCAGGATGAACAGCAGAGAGATCCTGCTCAGAAGCTCCCACAACATTCTTCATCACCTCTGTACCATTGCTATGCACCCTTGATAAAAAAAATGTTTTGCTGTCGGGACAAATGTATGCTATAATCTATCAAAAGGAGCGTGAAAAAATGAACGGAACAATTGATCTCAATGCCAGTGTGGAGGAAAATCTGACGGTGGCACAAAAATGGCTGGAGGATGCTTACGAATGGGGCATTGCCTTCCTGCCGAAACTGATAGCAGGTATCGTGATTTTTCTGATAGGCTGGTGGCTGGTGAAGCTGGTCTGCAAGATTGCCGACAAAGCCATGAACAAGGCAAAGGTGGATAAGACCGTGGTAAGCTTTCTGCATTCCATTCTCAGTGCCGTGCTGAAAGTACTGGTGATATTATGCGTGCTTGCCACCATCGGCGTGGACGTGACCACCATCATTGCAGCTGTCAGTGCCGCTGCCGTGACAGTCGGACTGGCTCTGAAAGACAGTCTTGCCAATGTGGCCAGCGGTACACTGATTATCATGAACAAAAAAATCAAGGTCGGTGACTACATTGAAACAGAAGGACTGAAAGGTCATGTCGTGAAAATCAACATGATGTATACCGCTCTCTGCACCTATGACAACAAGGAAATCCTCATCCCCAATTCACGCCTGACTTCCAATAATGTCATCAACTACTTTGTGCATGAGGAACGACGTGTTGACCTGATAATCCCCATTTCCTACAGTGACGATATTTCCAAAGCCCGCAGCATTATTATGGAACTGATCAACTCCCATGAATCCGTCCTCCATGAAAAAAACAACCGTGTGCAGGTGGATCGGCTTGACGAAAGCAGTGTCAATCTCATCATATGGATCTGGTGCCGTTCGGAGGACTATTGGCATATGTTTTACTCCATGCAGGAACGTATCAAGGAAGCCCTTTCCCAAAACGGCATTACCATTCCCTTTAACCAGTTGGACGTACACCTGATGAACTATGAAAGAAGTGATAAAAAATGATATTAGCCATTGACGCAGGAAATACCAATATTGTTTTCGGAGGAATTACCAACGGCAAAACCGCCTTTATTTCCCGAATCGGTACCGACAGAAACAAAACTGCTGATGAATATGCCGTTCAAATCAAAATTCTGCTGGAATTGAACGGACTTTCCTCCAAGGAATTTGAGGGAGGCATTATTTCCTCGGTCGTCCCTCAGCTCAATGACAGCCTGTGCCTTGCGGTTCGGAAAGTCATCGGTCACCAACCATTGATTGTCGGCCCCGGTATCCGAACGGGGCTGAATATCAAAATTGACAATCCTGCCCAGTTGGGCAGTGACCTTGTCGTGGGGGCAGTGGCAGCGATTGCCCTGTATCCCAAGCCGCTGATGGTCATTGATATGGGAACCGCTACCACCATTTGTGTGGTGGACAAGGACGGCTGTTATCGGGGCGGTGTCATCATCCCCGGTGTCAAGGTATCCATGGATTCCCTGACCCGCAATGCCGCACAGCTCCAGGGAATCAGCATGGAAGCTCCTAAAAAATCCATCGGTACCAATACCATTGACTGTATGCGTTCGGGAATCGTATTCGGCAATGCCGCCATGTTGGACGGTCTGCTGGACAGGATGGCTCTTGAAATCGACGGCACACCGACCGTTGTTGCCACAGGAGGACTGTCTCCTCTGATTATCCCGTACTGCCGCCACAACATTATCCTGAATGATGAACTGCTGCTGTACGGTCTGGAAATTATCTATCGCAAAAACCAACCTGCCTGCATACAATGATAACAATGATAACAGCTTATCAATGCACAATGCACAATGATTTTCTTGAAGAAAAATTCGTTTCCATTTCACATAATTGTGCATTATGCATTGTGAATTGTGCATTGACCAATATGGGAGGGACGCTCATGGAAACCGTTATTTATGTGGTACAGCAGGGAGATACACTGACAGAAATTGCCAAAAAATACCATACGACCGTGAACATGATTGCACGCTACAACGGAATTGTGGATACGGATGTACTGGAAGTGGACAGGGTGCTGAGGATCCCCGTGTCAACGCTCCCGTGTGTCAAACCGCAGGAATACACCATTCAAAGCGGCGACACACTCGCTAAAATTGCGGAAACATTCGGTACGACCGTGGAAGCACTGGCAAAACTCAACGGCATTGCCGACCCCGATACGATTTTTGCGGGAGATATTTTGAAGCTGCCGTTTTCTGCCAAAAAGCAGGAGATGACAAAATATATCGTTGAAGAAGGCGATACGCTCTGGAAAATTGCGAAACGCTTCAATGTCAAAGTGGTTGACCTGATTAACCTGAACAGGCTGACCAATCCTGACTGCATTGCCATAGGACAGGTTATCATCATACCCGAATAAATCAAAACGGTCTGTTATTCGCAGACCGTTTTTTTCTTTGTCATGCCGAGCAGGGCAGTATACAGACCCAAGCCCAGCAGTATCTTAAGCCCGAACCACAAGGGAAGCCACTGTATCAACAGGCATGGTGTCACGATACAGAGAATCGGACGGATGATCCAGTCAAATACCATGATTTTGATGGCTGTGACATGAATCAGGCGGGCAATGCTCATGACGGTGTTCAGCAGTTCACTCACAATGATGACAACAATCATTCCCGCTATGCCCATCTGCGGCAAAAGAAAATACGTCAGTGCCACCCGTATGACGGAATCAATGATGTTGAAAATCAGATAGCTGGTCTGCTCGTTCAAGCCTTTCAGCATACCGTCTGTGACCGAATCCAGATACATGAACGGTATCACGGGAGCCAGTACGGCTAAAAATATGCCTGCCTGGTGATGGTGGTACAGTGCTTCGCCGATGTCCCCCGCAAAGAATACGAATATCACCGTGACCGGCACCGAATAAAGCAGGGTCAGGCGAAACATCTTTTCGGCAATGTGACGGATACTGTTGACATGGTGCCTGGCAAACGCTTCGGACATTTCAGGCACGATGAGGGCGGCAAACGGCAGAATGAACACACTCGGAAATGTCAGGACAGGCATGGCCATCCCACTGATAATGCCGTATTGTGACAAGGCCGCCGCTGTGTCACTGCCGTACTTTTGCAGCCCCAACGGTATCAGCAGATTCTCGGCAGCACCCAACCCGCTCCTTAAACAGGAATTTGCCGTCACGGGAATGGCAACAGGAAGTATTTTCCGAAACAGTCCCTTTGCCTTGCAGCTTCGGCAGGACAGCTTGTGCCGATCCCATGCATAACAACACAGGGAATACACAAAGGAAATGACCTCAGCAGCCGTTGTCCCGAGTACGGCTGTACAGCAGGCTTGGGAAGGTGTCTGCGGCTGAAAGAACGCAAATGCCAGTGCAAACACGCCCATTTCAATGCCCTGCTCCAAAAGCTGTTCCACGGCTGTTTGTACTGTCTGCCGTCTGGCAGTGAAATAGCCCCTGATACAAGCCGATACCGCCATGAACGGCAAACTGGGAGCAAGCAGCTTCAAGGCAGCCGCTGTTCCGGATTCATGCAGAAAATGCACTGCGGCAAAGTCTGCCGAGAAAAACATCACCCCTCCCAGCAGACTTCCCGCCATCATGGACACCAGCAAACACCTTTGTACAGCATACTGGGCTTTGCCATCATCGCCTTTGGCAGAAAAATCCGCATACAGGCGTGTTGCCGTGAGGGAAATGCCTGCGGTGGATGCCGCCGCAAAAAATACATACACGCTGATAATCAACTGGTACAAACCGACACCCTCTGCACCGATTTTATCGGACAGGAATACCCTGAAAAACAGGTTCATGCTCCGTATCATCAGTGCCGATACTGCCATGATGATGCCGTTTTTCAAAAACAGCTGCTTTTGTATGGCAACCACCTCTTTGTTTGATTCGTGTCGTATCTATTGTTATGCGGTGATGGTCATAAAAATGCGATTCTGTCAAAAGGCTCTTGACAAAAGGAAGAGAAGAAATTATAATGATAATATCAAATGAATAATAAGGTGATACAAATGGAATACAGGGATGAAAACGGATTGACAGAACAAGAATTTTTGGAACGCTACCGTCCCGGAGATTATGCCAGACCGTCCGTAGCGGTGGACATGGTTATCTTCACGGCAAGAGAATGTCAGAATGACAATTACAGAAAGCTGCCGGAAAAGAAGCTGCAAATCCTGCTCATCAAACGAGGCGGACACCCGTTTTTAGGAACATGGGCATTGCCGGGAGGGTTTGTCAATCCCGATGAAACAACCGAGCAGGCTGCCAGAAGAGAGCTGCTGGAGGAAACGGACGTGAAAAATGTCTATCTGGAGCAGTTGTATACCTTTAGTGAGCCAAAGCGTGACCCCCGCACATGGGTCATGAGCTGTGCCTACATGGCACTGATTGACAGCAAGACCGTAGAGATTCATGCAGGGGATGATGCACAGTGTGCAGAATGGTTTGATGTAAGCCTGACAACCGAACAGAGCCGTATCCAAGACCTTCCTGACGGGTTTGTCAGCGTGACGGATTACCGTCTGTCACTCAGCAGCGGAGAAAACAAGCTGTCAGCCATTGTAAGGCTCACAAAAACAAGGAACGCACAGGGAGCGGATTGCCGCTATGAGATTCTTTCCGGTGAGGGACTGGCTTTCGACCATGCCAAAATCATTGCCTTTGCCATCCTGCGTCTGAGAGGAAAGGTCACTTATACAGATATTGCCCTGAATCTCATGGCAGAGCATTTTACCCTGACGGAATTGCAGCAGGTGTATGAGATTATTCTGGACAAAAAACTGCTGAAAGCACCCTTCCGCAGGAAGTACGGGTATCTGGCAAAAGAAACGGGACTGCTTTCGGGAGAGGCAGGTCATCGTCCGTCAAAACTGTTTGAAAAAAACTGGATCAAGGAGTGAAGCACGGCAATGAGAGTATTAGTGGTAGAGGATGAAATCGGATTGGCAGATGCCATCGGTGCCATCCTGAAAAAAGAAAAGTATATCGTGGAAATTGCCAATGACGGTCAGACAGGTCTGGAATATGCCCTGAAAGATGACTATGACTGCATTGTGCTGGACATCATGCTGCCGAAAATGAATGGCCTGGACGTGCTGACCTATCTCCGTGTCAAGGAAATTGAAACCCCCGTGCTGCTTCTGACGGCAAAATCAGAGGTGGATGACAAAATCAAGGGACTGGACTGCGGGGCAGATGACTACCTGACCAAGCCGTTCTCTACGGGAGAACTGCTGGCAAGAATCAGAGCCATGACCAGACGAAGGGGAATTGTAACAGACATCAATCCCAAGTACGGGGATATTACCCTTGATTTAAAAAAGGGTGAACTGCTGTGCGGGGGAAGTACGATTGTGCTGGGAAGAAAAGAATTTCAGATGATGGAGCTGCTGCTGTCCCAGTCGGGGAAAGTCGTGACCAAAGAGGACTTTGTGAAAAAAATATGGGGATATGGGGATGAGAGTGAATACAACAATGTGGAGGTGTACATCTCGTTCCTCCGCAAAAAACTGGCACTGCTGCATTCCAAGGTGCAAATCAAAACCAAAAGAAGTATCGGGTATTGCCTGGACGGTGGCAGCAAATGATTAGAAAACTGCGTATCAAGCTGATTATTATCCTGACCTCCGTGCTGGCAGTGGTGGTGGTCGGCATTATGTTTTCCGTCAACCTCGTTGCCCAAAGCCGCAATTCTCTGGAAATCAATGAACGGCTGGTCAGAATCGCTTCCAATGACGGTAATGTGCGGATGGATATTTTCGATGAAAGGGAAACAGGCTACATTGATACATTTTCGGTACTGATAGACGGAGCTTACCGCCTGTTGGATATCCGAACGGGCAGAACCTCTGCTATGACGACGGAAGAGGCAGTCGCCTATGCCACCACCGCACTGAATGCCGATTCCCGCAGCGGTATGGTGGACAACTATGCTTATCTGATAGAAATGAAATCGTATGGCAGGATTATTGTGTTCCTTGACATCACCCAGTATGACCACAGCAACCGCAGTCTGCTGCTGACCAGTATCATGGTGGGATTGATTGGCATCATGCTGTTTGCCGTCATGTCAGTGATCCTGTCTTTCTGGCTGGTCAGACCGGTGAAGGAGACCTTTGAAAAGCAGAAACGCTTCATCTCTGATGCCAGTCACGAGCTGAAAACCCCGCTGGCAGTCATTAGTGCCAATACGGATGTGCTGGAGGGAGAAATCGGAGAGAATAAGTGGCTGTCCTATATCCGTACCGAATCGCAGCGAATGAGTGAATTGGTGAATGAACTGCTGTGTCTGGCAAGACTGGACGACAAGAGCGGTTATATGGTGGAAATGCGGGAACTGAACCTCAGTGAACTGGTGCTGATAACGGCACTGCCGTTTGAAAGCACGGTTTTTGAAATGGGAAAGACACTGGAAACGGAGGTACAGCCCGATATTCAGTGCCGGGGAGACGAAAGCTCCCTGAAACATATCCTGACGATTCTGATTGACAATGCCGTGAAGTATTCGGACGAGCATGGCACCATCCGTGTCAGTCTGGTACGGCAGTCGGGAAAAACGGTGCTGGAGGTCTACAACACCGGAGAAGGAATCAAACCTGAAAATCTCGGCAAAATCTTTGAACGGTTCTTCCGTCAGGATGAGTCCCGCAACAGCAAAAGCGGCGGCTATGGCTTAGGGCTTGCCATTGCCAAGGCAAGCGTGGAAACCCATGGCGGGAAAATTGCCGTACAGAGTGAATACGGCAAGTGGGTCAGATTTACCGTAACGCTTCCATAAAAAAATTGCATTTTTTTTAAAAAAGATATTTACGAATGGTATCGGAATGTGTTATAATATGTCCATAAAATTTTCGTGGAAAGGAGAAAACTATTATGAAGAAGTTCATGAGCGAATTTAAAGAGTTTGTCATGAGAGGCAATGTGCTGGATTTGGCAGTCGGTGTCATCATCGGCGGTGCCTTCCAGGGGATCGTGTCGTCACTGTGCAACGATGTCATTCTTCCCGCAGTGGGATGGCTCATCGCAACCGTTTCGGGAGCCGATTTTGTGAACCCTGAGACGAATCAGCCTGACTTCACCAAGGCCACCGAAGCGCTGAACGTCGGTCCGCTGGGATTGGGCAAGTTTGTGGCGGCTGTCATCAACTTCCTGATCATGGCAATCATTATCTTCTGTATCGTGAAGGCTGTCAATAAACTGATGGCTATCCCGAAGAAAAAGACAGAAGAAGAAGCTGCTCCGACAACCAAGAAGTGTCCGTTCTGTATGAGCGAAATCGACATCGAAGCAACTCGCTGTCCCCATTGTACTTCTGTGCTGGAGCTTGCTGTGGAAGCACTGGAAGAAGGCAAAAAAGAAACTGCCAAAAAATAACGGCAGTTTCTTACAGCTTAAAATCATCGGCGGTAAATTTCGGAAGCGTCGGTGCAGACTTTGGCTCTCGCCGGAGAGGGTCGTATTCATACCTTTTGCAGGTATTGTCAATGGCTGCTGCACCGTACGGACAAGTTAAATTACCGCCGTTGCTTTTTGCCGCAAAGCGGCAGTACTCACAGCGTGGAGGGATCCGTTCACCGAAAAGCTTTTTTCTGTGAGGAAACATCATTTTGAACATAACTGTTTTTTCCTTTCCGTATGACTTCAACAGACTTATGATAAATGAGCAAATGATACATTTGCCCGATGTTTGACATTGCAAAGAGGTACTTCATTGCCGCCACGTACCCCTCCGGTATTACATCACATCCGTGATGTAATACCACCTCCCCTTTCAAAGGAGGCAAGATTGTGTACCGCCAATCTTTGTATAATTGACAGTTTGTGACCCTGTCGCCCCTGAAAGGGGAGATGTCAGCTTGCTGACAGAGGGGTACGTGGCGGCAATGCAGTATCAATGGTCAATCTTTCATCGGGAAAATCAATTTGCTCATTTACAGTTATTATATCATCTTGGGTGATGATATGCAAATATAATTTGGCAGGGGAATCAAAAATGCAATTCAAAAGTAACAATACCGCTTTGAATTTTGTGGACGGTGTAGGGTTTCTGACTTTCCCGTCCCTGTCAGCACTGGATTTTGTCAGCCATGCCTTCTCCACAAGAGTCGGAGGTGTGAGCGAGGGACAATGGAAGTCCATGAACCTCAATTTCAAGCAGGGGGACGACCCTGAAAAAGTCATGGAAAATTATCGGATTTTCTGCCGTGCGGCAGGATTCGATGTGAATACACTGGTCAGCTCCTCTCAGGATCACCACACCAATGTCCGCTGCGTGACAAGGGCTGACTGCGGCATCGGAATATGGCGGGAACATGATAGGCCGAGTGTGGACGCCCTTGTCACCAATGAACCGAATGTGACATTGGTGACACACTATGCCGACTGCACGCCCCTCTATTTTGCCGACCCCGAAAAAAAGGTCATTGCCCTTGCCCATGCAGGCTGGAAAGGCACTGTGGGCAAAATCGGGGAAGCCGTTGTGGAAACCATGCAGGACAAGTATGGCTGTGACCCGACGGACATCATTGCCGTGATAGGACCTGCTGTCGGTTTTTGCTGCTACGAGGTGGATACGCCCGTGTATGAGGAATTTGCATCGCTGACGGAGCTGAAGCCTGCCTATTTCACCAAAAGTCTCGGACGGGGCAAATACAGGCTTGACCTTAAAGAAACCAATCGCCGTATGCTGCTGGAGGCAGG
>ONUD01000158.1 GCA_900320925.1 uncultured Eubacteriales bacterium | reverse complement strand
TGTCACCAACCAAGTATCTTCGGCACGATTGAGCTTAACTTCCGTGTTCGGTATGGGAACGGGTGGACCCTCAACGTCATCAACACCGACTGTATTTATGTCCTCATTTCTGACGACTTCTGTATTATAGCACCGAGGATTTGAAAAATCAAGCTTTTTTTGCAAGAATATTTATACAATTTGTAGTTTATTGTATATATAATACCTTTGGTATTGCAAATGGGATTGTGATAAGCGGTGTTTGATGGTAAAATGAACAAGAAGAGGTTCGTATGAAAGGGAGTATCTCAATGAATGATCCTAATAGACAGTCTGTCAACAACTATGTTTATCGGAAACCACGCAAGGAAACAACGGAAAACAACAACCAGTATAATCACTCTGAAAACAACGATTTGTATAATAATGATACATATCATTCTCCTGCTGATAATTCTTATCACGGCGAATATCATCAACTGCCGCATGATGCCAGTCCGAGCAGTGAGCCAAATGTCGTAGAGGTACCGCTTCCCAAGAAAATCAAAGCGTCTGATATCATTCTCACCCTGACCGGTGTGATAGTGATTCTTTTGTTGCTGGTGTTGTCGTTCATGCCTATGGACTATTCTGTCAGAATTGTGGTGATGCCGGGTCTGCTTGGCGTGGCATGGGCAGTAATGCTTATTTTAACGATAGTATCTCCATTTATCAAAAGAGGCAGATTGCAAAAGGTATGCCTGACTCCCGTGACAGGGGAGCTGGTTGGTTATGACAGCCGTCTTATGAGCCGCCGCCATCGTCACCGTTACAGTCAAAGGCATAAGGTTTATGCCCCAAAGTACCAAATTTTTATCAATGGACGCTATGAGATACGTACACTGGACGATTTTACCATGAGTTCCAAACGTCCCCAAGAGATGGAACTGCTTGCCAATCCTAAGGGGTATGAAATCATGCCTGCCGACCGCCGTATCAGTCGTGAGGGAAGAAACGCAATTATTACGAGTATCCTTTTCACGATTGGTCTTGTTATTTTGATCTTTTTTGTGTGGACAAAGTTCAATGGAGGGTTTTATGGATAATAATAAAGAAGATGTTTCTGGCAGTGATGTGTTTGCCGTTTATGATGGGGGGGATGTAGCATGATTTTTGATACCCATGCCCATTATGACGACAAAGCATTTGACGAGGACAGGGAGGAGCTTCTGACAAGACTCTTTGCAGAAAAGGTCGGGTGCATTGTCAATCAGGGAACCAATTTGGAATTGTCAAAATACGGCATTTCTCTTGCCAAAAAATATGATACTATGTATTGTGCCGTCGGGATTCATCCCGAATGTGTCGATGAAAACAGCCTGAAAGAACTGGATGGAATCCGTCAGCTGGCAGGGCATGAAAAAGTCGTGGCAATCGGAGAAATCGGGCTGGATTATTATTGGGATATTCCAAAGGAGCGGCAAAAAGCGGTATTTGAACAACAGCTCATCATGGCAAACGAGCTGGCGATGCCTGTCAATATCCATGACAGGGAAGCACACGGGGATACGCTGGCCTATTTGAAAAAATATCGTCCGAAAGGGATTCTGCACTGCTTTTCGGGGAGTGTGGAAATGGCAAGGGAAGTAGTCAAGCTGGGAATGTACATCGGGATAGGCGGTGTGGTGACATTCAAAAATTCCCGCAAAGCCGTGGAGGTAGTGCAGGATACACCGCTGGAAGCGTTGGTACTGGAAACAGACTGTCCTTATCTTGCTCCCGTGCCGTTCAGGGGCAAACGCAATGATTCGGGCATGATTTCCTATGTTGCCGAGAAAATTGCAGAAATCAAAAATATTTCTGTGGAGGAAGTATTGGCAGTGACATTTGCCAACGGGGAAAAAGTTTACAACATAAGGAGTGCTGAAAAATGAAAAGAGCTGTTGCATTGCTGATGATAGCCGTATCACTGGCGGTATTTTCGGGCTGTTCGGGAAGAATGCCGTGGGACAGCGGCAGGTACTACAATAATAACGGGTACTATCAGGATGATGAATATACACCGGGTGACTTTTATGATGCCTACGGGAACTACTATGCAGACGGCTATTATGACCGCTACGGGAATTTCTATGCCGCCGACTACTATAATTATGATTACGGGTATTATGAGGGATACTTTGACCCTGACGGATACTACCATGAAAACAATTACTGAAATGAGGGATCGCCATGC
>ONUD01000177.1 GCA_900320925.1 uncultured Eubacteriales bacterium | reverse complement strand
TTGAAAACATGATCTCAATAATCATGCTTCGATGCGGCGGACTACCTGTTTCTCTGCCCGGAAGATGATTTTCTACCCACACTTTTTATGGATGGCTCATTTAAGTCAATATATTTCGTGTTACCAAATGTGTTACCTAAATTATATATCGTGTTACCAAAAGCTTAATTAGCTTGTCAAACCCGCATAAACACTGATGTTTTTTAGGAAATAAAATGGTAATTTGTTTAAAAGTGGTGGAGGCGAGGAGAGTCGAACTCCTGTCCAAAAAGCACTTACAACGGTTTTCTACGAGCGTAGCCAATAGTTTAAGATTCCCCCTCTGCAACGCCCATTGGCAGGCTTTGCCATTCGGTAGCCTTTGGGTCATGACGGAGAGCAAGGCTCATCCCCGTTCACGTTCACCACTCATCGACGCCCCATTCAAGCCGTGGTACTCTCAAAAGGGACGCTTGCCTAATTAAGCGGCAAGAGCAACAAATTGATTGTTGTCAGTTATTTTAAGAATCTGCGGATTTTATAGCGGTTCCACAGTGCCGCTGCTCGCTTGCCGAGGCTCATACTCCCTGTCGAAACCTTTACGCCCCCATAATTATGTTTCAGAGCGGCTGCGTTTATTTTTCATAGCACGGTCGATATCTCGTTGAGCATCCCGTTTTGCCATGTCATCACGCTTGTCATAAAGTTTTTTTCCCTTGCACAGACCAAGCTGGAGTTTCACTCTGGAGCCTTTGAAGTAAAGAGAGAGAGGGATGAGAGAATAGCCCTGCTGTTTAACGATACCGAAAAGACGCATAATTTCCTTTTTATGCATGAGGAGTTTCCGAACACGCAGAGGATCTTTGTTAAAGATATTGCCCTGTTCATAGGGGCTGATATGCATCCCTTTCACGAACAGTTCCCCATCCTCAACGGAGCACCAAGCGTCTTTTAGATTGACTCTGCCCTGACGAACAGATTTAACTTCGGTACCAAAGAGTGCGATACCGGTTTCAAAGCTTTCCATGACAAAATAATCATGGTAAGCCTTTTTATTTTGGGCAATCGTTTTGAAAGATTCTTTTGCCATGGAATCACTTCCTTTCAGCACTCACTTCTTCCGAGGATAGCACGAGAGAGTGTCACTTCATCGGCATATTCGAGGTCAGCTCCGATAGGCAGACCGTAAGCAAGGCGTGTCACTTTGATACCAAGAGGTTTAATCAGTTTCGTCAGATACATAGCAGTTGCTTCGCCTTCGACATTGGAGTTAGTTGCCATGATCACTTCTTTTACGGTATCGGGGTGCAGTCTTGCCAAAAGTTCGCGGATGTGGAGCATATTCGGGGTAATGCCGTTCATAGGAGAGAGGACGCCGCCAAGCACATGGTAGACGGCATGGAACTCGCGTGTTTTTTCAAGGGCGATCACGTCACGGAAATCCTCCACCACGCAGATGATGGAGCGGTCACGGGAGTCATCGCGGCAGACAGAACAGATTTCGGTGTCAGTAAGATTGCAGCAGATCCGACAATTGCGGATCTGCCGATGAGCCTGGGTGATGGAGTCAGCCAGTGCCTTCACCTCGTTTTCAGACATAGAAAGGACATGATAGGCAAGTCTGGAAGCGGTTTTGCGGCCGATACTGGGGAAACGCTCAAACTGTTCTATCAGTCTGTCAAGGGGTGCTACTCTGTAATCTGCCATTGTCAGAACAGTCCCGGCACATTCAGACCGCCGGAAATTTTGTCCATTGTCTCGGATTTTTCATCACGGGCTTTTCTAAGAGCCTCGTTGATGGCACCAATGACCATATCGGACAGCATTTCGACATCTTCAGGGTCAACAGCTTCCTTTTTAATTTCCAGGGACTTCACTTCAAATTTACCTGTCACGACAGCGGTCACAGCCCCGCCTGCCGAAGCGGTATATTCTTTTTCCTCCAGTTCATGGCTGGCGGTATCCATTTCCTCCTGCATTTTCTGAGCCTGACGGGCAAGCTGCTGGAGATTGGATGCACTGCCGCCGTTGCCATAGCCTTTTGGTAATCTTGCTTTCATTTTGATTGCCTCCGTTATGATTATTTTTGACTTTTATCTTCAACGGGAATGCCTGCGGTTTTCAGCTCGGATACAAGCTGTCTCAGAGGGTCATCGGCATGCACCTCTTCGGGATAGGAATAGCGTCCGAGGTGGTAGGTATTTCCCGTGATTTGCTGGATAATGCTGCGTACCTCCGCACGGTGTTCTGCTTTTCGGAGGAGTTCAAAGCACATTTCGTTTTTAGAATCGACCAGTACATATTTGCCGCTCACATAGGCAGTACTTCCCTCAAAGCTGGTACCGAGAGTAATGGAGTACTGTTTGATACGCTCCACGATGTCGTGCCACGGTTGGAACTTTACGGCTTCCTGACGGAGCTTTTCCATGTCGGGAGCGGCGGGGCGTTTGATGGGAGGAACGGGTACGGAATCTTTCCGAGGAGCGGGCGGAGGAGAAAAACGGAGTGTTTCCACCGTTTTTTCCAGTGCAGCGAGCCGCAGTTCCAAAGAATCGGAAGAACTGCTGCAAAGCTTCACCATTGTCATTTCCATTGCAATGCGGCGGTTCACGCCACGGAACATGGTTTCGGAAGCGGACTGAATGACATCCATACAGCTAAGCAAACAAGGCAGGGAGAACTGCTGAGCCTGCTGAGCGGCGGCGGCAAAGTCCTGTTCCGACATGACAAGGATGCTTTTGGGGGTTTTCATGGTTTTGATAAGCATGAGGGTACGGAAATGCCCGACCAGTTCTTCACAGAGCCGTGCCATATCCTTGGAGTTTTGGTGCAGTTCGTTGACCAGTGACACAGCACGGGCAGTATCCTTGGCAATGACCGCATCGGTAAGGGCAAAGAGATGGCTTTTATCGGCAAGACCTGCTGTTTGGCGGACGGTATCTTCGGTAATGGTTTCAGCCTGTCCCATACACTGGTCGAGCAGGGAGAGAGCATCTCTCATCGCACCATCCGCAATGCCGGCAATAAGCAGGGCGGCATCATGGTCAATCGAGGTTTGTTCCTGCTGGCAGACATTTTCCAACCGTTTGGCAATATCCTCGGGTGCAATACGGTGGAAGTCAAAACGCTGACACCTTGAAGTGATGGTAGCAGGAAGCTTGTGGACTTCGGTAGTGGCGAGGATAAAAATGACGTGGGCAGGGGGTTCTTCCAGTGTCTTGAGCAGTGCATTGAACGCACTGACGGAGAGCATATGCACCTCATCAATGATATAGACCCTGTATTTTGCTTCGGCAGGAGTAAAGTTAGCTTCCTCACGCAGAAGCCTGATATCGTCCACACCGTTATTGCTGGCGGCATCAATTTCGACAACATCAGTAATACTGCCGTCATCAATGCCCTTGCAAATCTCACATTCACAGCAGGGATCACCATCTTTCGGGTGCAGGCAGTTCACTGCTTTCGAGAGAATCTTGGAGCAGGTTGTTTTGCCTGTACCACGGGAGCCTGTAAAGAGGTAGGCATGAGCCAGTCTGTCGGCTTTCAGTTCATTTTTGAGGGTCGTTGTGACCTGTGGCTGGCCGATGACATCGGCGAAGCATTTCGGACGGTACTTGCGGTAGAGGACTCTGTACAATTTTAGCACGCCCTTTCCGAAATTTTTGTCGCAAAGCACAAAATGCCTAAAAAAACAAGACAGACCGCATGAAACGGTGTCATACGTTTGGATATGCAGACGATCGGACTCACTGCATCGCACAGAACGAAACGCTTAATGCTGCTCGATTCCTCGCCTGACATGGTTCACGGTGTTCTGTCGTACAGCACCCGACCGTCCGCATATCCAAAGATATGAATCTGTCTTGTTGTACCGAAGTTTGGCAACACAACTATTATACTATATCTTTTCCGAAAAATCAACCATTTTTTAAAAAAATTATGAAAGCGAGAGGTTATATTTTAATTGGCGGAGATCCTCAGCGGGAAAGGAGAACCAGTTTCCCTCATATTTATTTTTTTTGCGTCTGGGGAGGTAGATTTCAAACGTACCCACAACGTCAGTGGCAAAAGCGTCCCAGTTAAAATTTTCGGCGAGGAACAGGACATTCCCCACAGGGATACGGCGTTTCAGTTCCTCTTTGGAAAGACTGCCGCAGTAAGCCGTACCTGTCAGGGGATTGACAGGCAGGAGATGGGTCAATTCATTGTAGTGGAGGTTGCTGCAAAAGATTTCCAGTTCGACTTTGGGGACTTTTTTCAGGCACAGAAAATAAGTTTCGGTTTCTCCGTCAAACAGCACATAACCGTTGTCAAACCGGTGAACGGTCAGGATTGACAGCAGGCGGAGAAAATATTTTGGGGAGTCAATGCCCGTTACTTTTGTACAGGGAACGGTGATGTGTTCCGTACCGTAGTTGAACCGTGACAGGAACCAACCTGCCCCCATTTTGGCAATATCATAGGTGATGTTCATGGTATCCTCCGTTATTTGGTGACCTTCAGGGGAAAGAATTTTTTAACCGTGTTGCCGACACTGTCCTCCACTCTGGAGCAGATGACATAATCCCCGATACGCAGCGGTTTGATAGCAGCAGAGGTTTTGCTGCTGAGAGCCTGCACCCAGCTCCATTTTTTGTCGGTTGTTTTCTTATAGACCACCACATACTGGTATTCCTCCGAGCCGCCCTCTGCCGAAGAGGAGAGGGTCACAGTTTCACCATGGTGAATTTCGGAAGCCGAGAGGGTGGAGGTATTGACAAGGGGAGCCATGGTATTTTGAATCGTGAACGGTATCGCCATCACACCCGTAAAGTTGCCCTGAAATGTCAGCAGGGCAGTTGCTTTTCCGGGTGCGATGTTGTTATCATAGGCAATGGTGTAGTCTTTGCCCTCCACGAGTGTCATTTCGCCGAAACGGACAGTGATTTGCATGGTTTTAGGCTGTCCGTCATAGGCAAATTCCGTTTCCTCCGCAAAAAAGGACAGGGTTCTGGCAGGAACCGGCTCAATCTCAAACGTGTATTCATATTTGCCTGTATAATTGCCCCTGCCTGAGATATAAACGTGAGCGGTTCCCACGTCCACATTGTCCAGTATTTCGATATAGTAATCTTCGCCCTGTACCAGTGTTTTGCCGTCAATGTTCAAGGCAAACGGCGGTTTGATAGGCTTTCCCGTGTAGAGATATGACTTTTCCATAGATTTCTTCCTTTGCAACAAAATACCGTATTATTATATCACTTTTAGCGGGAAGTTTCAAGTACATTCCAAAGCCAATTTCATCATATCGTGAAAGGTTTTTTCACGTTCTTCGGAGGTACAGCTCTCACCTGTCAGCGGACAGTCCGAAATCGTACAGATACACAATGCCTGTTTGCCCAGCCGTGCGGCATTGAGGTACAGGGCGGCACTTTCCATCTCTACTGCAAGTACCCCTAATTTTTGCCAGTCCGCAAGAGGACTGCTTTCATCATAGAACATATCCGTTGTGTAAACGGAACCGACCTGTACGGGCATTTGCAGACGCTGTGCCTGTACATAGGCTTTTTGCAGGAGAGCAAAGCTTGCTGTGGGGGCAACCGTACCCTTCAGACCGTACTGAGCGGCAAAGTGGGAATTGGTGCAGGAGGACATTGCCAGAACAACATCACGCAAATGCAGTGTATCACTGATTGCTCCTGCCGTGCCGATACGGATAATATTGTCCACGTCAAAGAAGCGGAACAATTCATAGGAATAGATTCCCATGGACGGCACACCCATGCCGCTTGCCATGACGGATACCTTCTTGCCGTTGTATTGTCCCGTGTAGCCGAGCATACCACGCACCTCATTGACCGGTACGGCATTGTCCAGATAGTGTTCGGCAATGTATTTTGCCCGCAGCGGATCACCA
>ONUD01000111.1 GCA_900320925.1 uncultured Eubacteriales bacterium | reverse complement strand
CTGCTGAGTATCAATATTACCATCAGCGATGTCTGTACCAAATGCAACAGCGGCCTGCTCTATTCGCACCGTGCCAGCGGCGGCAAACGAGGCGGACTGGTGGCCATGATGGGCATCAAAAACAGCGGAGAGTAAGCATGGCTACTCTCCGCTGTTTGGTTCAGAACCCCAGCATGGCAAGAATGGCAGCTTTGGACTGCACACCAACTTTGACAGCGACATTTTGACCGTTTTGGAACACGACCAGTGTCGGAATGCTCATGATACCGAATTGTTGTGCCAGTCCGGACTGTTCATCCACGTTGACTTTGCCGACCTTAATGGAATCGCTGTATTCCTCGGCAATTTCGTCCACCACGGGAGAAAGCATTCTGCACGGCATACACCAGGATGCCCAGAAGTCCAGCAGGACGGGACAGGAGGCATTCAGCACCTCTTTTTCAAAATTGTCAGCGGTAATTTCAATGACTGCCATTTTTTTTGTTCTCCTTTCGGCTAAAAGATTTATAGTTAATAAGAGCCTTGACAAATTGAGGATGTTTTTCGGTAAATTCCGCTTCTTTTTCGGGATGGGCGATGATGTAATCCTCCTGCTGCTTGGCATAGATGCCCGCAATATTGAACAGGCAGATGAGAATATACAGGATAATGGACCAGATGGCACCGCTCCCGACATAAGGATACAGTAGCAGAAAAATATCTGCCACACACACAATAGCTCCGACCATGCAGGTCACGTGCTTGATATGCCGTTTTCTGTCAAAGCAGAGTGTCAGAAAGCATACAACCGGAGCGGCGGCTAACAGCATGGCAAACAGGGAATTGGAGATGGTACCGCCCAGACTGCTGTCCAGTGACTCACCGATAGAGCCGCCCATTGCCATTTGCAGGACACTTTGCGTCACGACGACGGAGGCACACAGATATTTTTGGGCATTGAGGACAGCCGTATTCAGTGTGTCAAGGCTTTCGGCGGTATAGAGGGAACGGTCGATATTTTTGGCTTCCTCCACGGATTCTGCCAGAGCTTTTCCGTCAATCCCCTGCTGTAAGGTATAAGACCACTCGAAATTCGCCGAGGCAACCGGTGTATATTGCAGTCCGTTCTTGGATTCTGTTTCAGAGGATTGACTTTCCTCATGGGTTTTCTTTTTTTCCAGTGAATCCAAAGCATGGCGGAGCTGCTGCTCGGCACTGTCGATTTCCTCCTGAGAAGCCAGCTTGGTATAGGCATCGGTGATGGAGGGCGTGACCTCCAGATTTTCACGGATATAAAGCCTGGCACTGAAAAACGGGGAGCTGAGCAGCAGGATACACAGAACAAAACAAATTATCAGACAAATGCGGATAATATAGGAAGGGGTCGCAAGCGGTTTTTTACGTTTGGGAACATTGATAACCTTGGGCTGCTGTTTCATATGGAACTGAATTTCTCCTTATAGTTTTGGATGGCCGCTTCAATGATAGCAAGAGCCTCCTCTTTGCCTTTCACCTCGTCCACAACGGTTTCCTTGTTTTCAAGAGCCTTGTAGACGGAGAAGAAGTGGGTCATTTCGTCAAAGATGTGCTTAGGCAGTTCGGAAATATCGGTATATTCGTTGTAGGTAGGGTCGTTGAAGGGAATCGCAATAATTTTTTCATCGTTTCTGCCGTTGTCGAGCATGGTGATAACACCGATCGGATAGCACTGTATCAGCGTCAGGGGAAGGATGGATTCCGAGCAAAGCACCAATACATCCAGCGGGTCAAGGTCATCGGCATAGGTACGGGGGATAAAGCCATAGTTGGCAGGGTAATGGGTAGAGGTATGTAGGATACGGTCAAGCTTGAGCAGACCGCTTTGCTTATCGAGTTCATACTTGGTTTTGCTGCCCTTAGGAATCTCGATCACTACCATAAAATTGTCGGGGCTGATTCTGGAAGAGTCCATATCATGCCAGATATTTTGCATACAAATTATCTCCTTTTCATCAAAATATAATGCAAACTTATTATACCACAATCGTTTCCAAAAAACCATAGTTTTCCCAAATTTTTTCATCAAAAAGCAGGACAGCCGATTGTCTGTCCTGCTTGGGAATCAGTCAGCGGAAGCTGACTTTTTTTCTTTTTTGGCAGCCTTGGCGGAATTTTTCTTTTTGGCAGTCTTTTTCTTATCCTTGTGGTTTTTCCAGAGAACCCACAGTGGAGCGGCAATACACAAAGAAGAGTAAGAACCTGAAATCAAGCCAATCATCATTGGCAGTGCAAAGCTGATAATGGAATCAATGCCGTAGATGAGTGCCACGACCAGCACGGAGCCGATAGCAATGATAGTGGTAATCGAGGTGCAGATGGTACGGTTCATGCACTGGTTCAGACTGTTGTTGACCAGTTCGGCAGTGGTAGTTTTGGGACCCGACTTTCTTCTGTTTTCTCTCACACGGTCATAGATGACGATGGTATCATTCAGCGAGTAGCCGAGAATCATCAGTACCACAGCAATGAAGTTGTCGTTCAGCGGCATACGGAACACAACAAAACAGAAATAAACAATTATCAAGTCATGTACCAGTGCCACGACTGCCATCACACCGGCAGAAAGACCGCCGATTTTACGGAAACGGATTGCGACATAGAAAATCATCAGCACAGCGGCAAGAATGACGGCAATCATGCATTTCAGGAAGAAGTTGGTGCCTTTGGAGGCGTCCACGGCGGTGGAAGATTCTTCTGCAAAGCCGTTGTCAGGATAAGCTTCCTCCAGTGCCGTTGTAATGGCGGTTTTGTCCTCCACGGAGACGGCCTTGTTGCCGGTAAACTGGAGCGTGACCAGATGGGTACTGGTCTTGGTCACATTAGCGGCCAGATTTTCACTGTAAGAGAAATCAATCTTATCTTTTTTGAGAGCCTCAATGCCCTTGATGGTATCATTGACTGTTTTTTCAATTTTGCTGTGGTCAAGGTCGCCGCCGTAGTTGTACTTGATGATGGTACCGCCGGTGAACTGAATATCAACGATGGTAGGCATTACAAACAGGTTCAGAATCAGGCATACCAGCATGATGCCGAGAGAGGCACAGAAGAAGATTTTGGAATGTTTGATAAAATCAATATGGAAATTTTGTCTCATGACTTCTTACCTCCATACAATCTTTTATTTCTGAGGAACTTATATCCCGAGATGGAACGGAGCATCAGTCTTGAAGCGGCAACACCCATGATAAAGTTGGAAATGACACCCACAAGCAACGTATAGCCGAAGGCATAAATCAGACCTGTTGTTGAAACGCCGAACAGGGAAGAAAGGATGTTGGCAGGGCCGAACACCAGAATCAGGATGATGGCAACAATGATAACCGTGATATTGCCGTCAAAGATGGCAGAGAAACTGCCTTTTGTACCGTTGCGGATACAGCCGTCCAGAGTTTTGCCTGTCCAGAGTTCGTCCTTGATGCGTTCCGCGGTGATGATGTTGGCATCCACGCCCATACCGATGGAAAGAATCAAACCGGCAATACCGGGGATGGTCATGGTAAAGCTGGGGAAAACCGTGAAGTAGCCCGAAACAGCCATGACGGAAATGGAAAGCTGACCGACCAGTGCAATAAAGGCAATGCAGCCGGGCAGTCTGTACATAATCAGCATGAAAGCACAAATCAAAGCCAGTGCCACCACAGCCGCAATGCCCATTGCCTGCAAAGCATTGCTTCCCAGAGAGGGACTGATGGTGCCGTAGCTTTCCACTGTCAGCTTGAACGGCAAAGCACCTGCATTGATTTTGTTGGCAAGGGAGGTAGCTTCTTCAGAGCTGAAGCCACCGGTCTGACCGCTGGTGATAACGGCACTGCCGCTGTCGATGACCTTGCTGACAGAGGGAGCGGAAATCATCTCATCATCCATCCAGATCGAGATTTGCTGTCCCTGGTACTTGGTGGTAGCTTCCTTGAATTTTTCTCTGCCCTCGTTGTTAAATTCCAGACCGACCACATTCTGCATAGAAGTTCCTGAGCTGTTGGTGGACTCGTATCTTGCATAGGCACGCTGTACGTCTTTACCCGTCAGAAGCACTTCTCCGTCAGCCTCGGTACCGCCCCTGAATGTGAGTTCTGAGGTGGATGCCAGCTCGGAAATAGCCGCATCGGGGTCATAGTCTTTTTCATCGGACTTCCATGGAAAACGCACCGTGATTCTGTCATGCTCGTAGTCAGGATAGACTTCATAGTCTGTAATGTTCTGACCAACGAGACGGGAGTCAAGGATTCCCTTGACATCTTCCATTTGAGTTTCTTCTGCATCAATGCCGTCCGCAGGGGCGAACACAGCTTCCACGCCGCCATTGATGTCAATGCCCCATCGAATGTCTCCGATACCCTTTATGTAGGTGACATCAAAGTCGCCGTTTTCGCCGTACACGCCGACAAGGGACGTATAGGCAAGTGCCAGTATCAGGACAAATACGATGAAGAACACCGGTTTGCCAATTCGTTTCATAAGGTATCCTCCCGTATAGTGGTTTTAGTATCCGGCAGCCGTCGGACATATCACCACTAATTATATATTTTTTGTCTATAAAAGTCAAATAGTTTTTCCATTATTTTATAAAAAAATCCGTGCCGCAACATACGGCACGGATTGACAAGGATTATTTCAGCAGTTTTTCCAGGGCAGCCATTTTCACGCAGACACAGAAAATGCTCATTGCGATTTGCAGCTCGCCGATCGGCGGATAGGTGGGTGCCACACGGATATTGCTGTCTTTCGGGTCTTTGCCGTAGGGGAAAGTTGCCCCTGCCCCTGTCAGGACAACACCGGCTTCTTTGCACAGCTCCACCACTCTCTTGGCACAGCCCTCCATGACATCCACACTGACAAAGTAGCCGCCGTTGGGTTTTGTCCACTCGGCAATGCCAAGACCGGACAGTTCTCTCTCCAGTGTATCGGTGACCATGTTGAAGCGTGGCTGGAGGACGGCCTTGTGTTTCTGCATATGAGCCAGCACACCGTCAAAATCTTTGAAGAAAATGAAATGCCGCAGCATATTCATCTTGTCATAGCCGATGGTCTGGTAGGTATAGCGTTTTTTCAGGGTATTCAGATTGTTTTCAGAAGCGGCAATGGCGGCAACACCGGCACCCGGGAAGGTAATCTTGGAGGTAGAGCAGAACTCGAATACCATATCTTCTTTGCCGTTTTTTTGCAGCTCGTCAAAAATATTGAGCAGTGTATCAGGGGTATCGCTGATGTCGTGGATGGCATAGGCATTGTCCCACATGATACGGAAGTCCTTGGCAGCAGGCTCCAGTGCAGCAAAACGTCTGACCGTTTCATCAGAGTATGTAATACCCTGAGGGTTGGAGTATTTCGGTGTACACCAGATTCCTTTAATGGAAGCGTCGGAGGAAACAAGCTGTTCCACGATATCCATATCGGGGCCTGTGGGTGTCATGGGAACCGTAACCATTTCAATGCCAAAGTACTCCGTGACACCGAAGTGCCTGTCATAGCCCGGGACAGGGCAGAGAAATTTGATGTGTCCCTGTTGGTTCCACGGTTTTTCCCCGCTGTTGCCCAGCTCCATCATGCAGGCAATCGTATCAAACATCATGTTCAGGCTGGAGTTGCCGCCTACGAAAACATTTTTCTTGTCCACGCCCAGCATTTCTCCGAAAAGACGGCGGGCTTCCTCGATTCCCTCCAGACCGCCATAGTTGCGGCAGTCGGGACAGTCGGCTGTTTTGAAATTTGTATCCTTGGTAATTGCAAGAAGAATATCATTGGAGATATTTAATTGTTCCGCACCGGGCTTTCCTCTTGCCATATTGAGCGAAAGTCCCTGTGCCTTGTAGTTTTCATAAGAGCCGGAAAGTGTTTCCAGTTCCTCTTTCAGGGCATTTTTGTCCATTGATGCATAAGTTGCCATCGCCAAAATCCTCCTAATCCAAAAACTTATCCTATTTTAATATACCTACCCCGAAAATGCAAGTTAAATTTGCAAATCCTGCAAAAATCATGATTTTGACAAATATTTCATACACCTCCCGTCAAATTTAATGCATAATTCATAATGCATAATGCATAATGATGTGAAACAGGAAACGGATGTTTCCTGAAGAAAATTATTGTACATTGCTTTGAGGGGGGAATATTTTTGAAAAAAAGGTTCGCTGTCATCATCTTATGCACGGTGATGCTGTTGGTGACAGCATCCTGCACGAATGCACCGCCGCAGAATGCCCGGGAGGAACTCCTGCGGCATGACTGGCAAATCATTGACCAAACAGGAAAGGTACAGGGAACTGTCTGCTTTCGGGAGGGAACCATCCATCTTGAGGCAGGAAACCTGCACCTGTCGGAAGAATACCTGATCAATGACAGTGCCATTACGTTTTATTCCCAGACATATGGTGCGGTTTCCTTGTCATACGTGCTGTCAGGAAACACCATGCAGCTTACTTATTTTGGCAAAACCGTGACGCTGAAGAAAAAATAGTGCAAAATGCACGAATAAAGAATGGTAAATTTGTAAGAAAAGCAATTTCTTTTGCCAAGAAAAAATGGTATAATGTCCGTGAGTACAGCAGTGTCGTTATGACAAATTCCAACTGCTGGGAAATAAAGGAGAAGCAATACTATGAGTGCAAAAAAGCTTTCCAAAAGCATCATAGCTGCCATTCTCACCATGATACTGGCTCTTGGCTGTCTGGTCATGCCGTCCGTTGTCAACGCGGCAGGCGAAACAACAGTCAATATCTATTATCTGCGTGAAGACGGTGCCTATGGTGACTGGGACGTGTGGGCATGGGCTGACGGCCTTGAAGGTGCAGGCTATGCGTTCACGGACAACGGTGATGCTCACGGTGCAGTGACGACCGTTACCATCACAGAAGCCACTCCAAAGCTCGGCTTTATCATCAGAAAGCCTGACTGGAGTGCCAAAGACCCCGATCCCGATCGTTTCGTAGACCTCAGTTCCGTTGTATCCGGTACGGTCAATGTCTACAGCGTCAGCGGTCAGGAAGCATTTGAAACCGATTACAGCGGTGCTGTACTGGGCATGAAGCTGAAGAGTGCAGGTGCTGCCTCTAAAACAGAAGTGTCCTTTGCACTGACAACCGCTCCTGCGGCTGATGATGCCATCACCACAGCAGATTTTACTATCGTCAGTGCCGGCGGTCAGAATGTGGCTGTTTCCTCCGTGGAGATGACGGCGGCTGCCGAGGGTAAGCTGACACTCGGCGATGAACTGGACTATGCCAAGGAGTATACCATCTCGTTCAGAGATACCTCCATGAAGCTTG
>ONUD01000014.1 GCA_900320925.1 uncultured Eubacteriales bacterium | reverse complement strand
TTAACTTTCCTCACACACAATTGTACATTGCACATTGCTAATTGCACATTGATTTGACGGAGAGGTCTCCTGTGGCTGTCGGTTGCCATCCATATAGCGGTTGAGTAAGAAAAGGATTGTTTCCGAGGAAGTCTAATAACGAATTTGTCATTTGACATTTCAATTAAGCGGTAATATAATATGGGGAAAGAAAGGAGTGATCGTCGTGGATATGGCAGAAATTGCATCATTTATCCTGAGAGTGGCTGCACCGTTTTTGGCATTGATCATCGTGTTCCTGTGCTTTTTCTCCCTGCGGTATGGGAGACGTGACGATCATGCACTGATCCTGTTGGAGGACGAGGAACTGGACATTGTCTATCCCGTGGTGTTCTGGGAAAACCTTATCGGCAGAAGCCGCAAAGCAGATATTTGCATCACCGATCCTACTGTTTCCAGAGAACACGCTGTCCTGCTGCGGCGGAGTGACGGCTGGTTCATTACCGACACAGGTTCCAAATCGGGCGTCAGTGTCAACGGAACCCCTCAAGAGGGACGCTGTCAGGTCTATATCGGCGACAAAATTGCCCTCGGTGCTTCCGTTCTGACTGTCAAGCGTACAGGGAATCAGAAATCCGACAATGAAAAAAGACAGTCCAAAACCGTTTCCGGTACCTTGCTGCTGCTTCTGATTTCGCTGTACATGGCCATCATCTCCATAGAATCGCTCATTCATATGCAGAACTTTGAAACGGTACTGCCGTCCATGCTGTTCGTCGGCATGATGTGGGCATTCTATCGGGTATCTTGTAAGCATTTCAACAGAAAAAGTTTTGAATTGGAATCGGTTGCCCTGATGCTGTCCGGCACGGGTGTGGTACTTTGTGCGGCACACAATCCCCGTCAGGCATACGTCCAGTTAGTTGCGACTGCTCTGGGCATTGCCCTGTTTTGCTTCATGCTGTGGTTCATTGCCACCCCCGACAGGGTCATGAAATGGCGGATTGCCATTTCCGTGCTGGCCATCCTGATGCTCGGGGCAACACTGGTACTGGGCAAGGAAATCAACGGTGCCAAAAACTGGATTATTTTAGGCCCTGTTTCCATACAGCCTTCGGAATTTGCCAAAATTGCCTATATCTTTGTCGGTGCGTCCACACTGGATCAGCTCCAAACAAAGAAAAATCTGTTCGGATTCATTCTTGTGACGGCCATCTGCGTGGGAATGCTGTTCTACATGAGCGACCTGGGAACCGCACTGGTATTTTTTGTGACATTCCTCCTGATCGCATTCATGCGTTCGGGCAATCTCAGAACCGTGGTACTGGCACTGACCGCCGCCGTGATGGGAGCAGGCTTTGTCCTTACCATCAAGCCATATGTGGCAGAGCGTTTTCAGGCATGGGGCAGGATATGGGAATATGCCGACTCCTACGGCTATCAGCAGGTCAATACTTTGATCTACAGTGCCAGCGGTGGTATCTTTGGTGTCGGTATCTCCGAGGGCAATTTGCAGTACCTGTTTGCCTCGGAAAACGACCTTGTATTCGGTTTGATCAGCGAGGAAATGGGACTGATGACAGCCCTGCTGTTTGCGGCGGTCATTGGCGGTTTCATGCTGTATGCCAGAGCCGTGACTACCAAGAGCCGTTCTACCTTTTATTCCATGGCGGCCTGTTCGGCAGGCGGAATGCTGGTCTTTCAGGCGGCTCTGAATATTTTCGGTGTCGTGGGTCTGCTGCCGCTGACAGGGGTAACACTGCCGTTTGTCAGCTACGGCGGTTCCAGCATGATGGCTTGCTGGGGCATTCTTGCCTTTATCAAAGCGGCCGATGAACGGACTTACTCCCACAAAAAAGTAAAACGCAAATCCTCTTCCCCCGATGAAGTACTGATCTGATTGACAAAAATCCCGAACAGTTGTGATAACTGTTCGGGATTTTGTTCATCCGTTATAAGAATAGTTGGGAGCTTCCTTGGTAATCTGAATATCATGGGGGTGGCTCTCTTTCAGACCGGCACCCGTGATTCTGACAAAACGAGCCTTGTCATGCAGTTCTTGAATATTGGCACAGCCTGTATAACCCATGCCTGCTCTCAAACCGCCCATCAACTGGTAAATCGTGTCAGAAAGAAGTCCCTTATACGGTACACGTCCCTCTACACCCTCAGGCACTAACTTTTTGTTGCCGGACTGGAAATAACGGTCGGCACTGCCTCTGCCCATGGCTCCAAGACTGCCCATACCGCGATAGACCTTGAACTGTCTGCCCTGATAGATTTCGGTATCGCCGGGGGATTCTTCACAGCCTGCCACCAGGGAACCGATCATCACGACACTGCCGCCTGCTGCCAATGCCTTGACAATATCGCCGGAATACTTTACGCCGCCGTCTGCAATGACGGGAATCCCATGCTTGGAAGCTTCATAGGCCGCATCATAGATTGCCGTGATTTGCGGCACGCCGATACCTGCCACGATACGGGTCGTGCAGATAGAACCGGGACCAATGCCGACTTTCACACAGTCCGCTCCTGCCTCAATCAGTGCTTTTGTCCCTTCAGACGTTGCTACGTTGCCGGCAATCAGCTGTACTTGGGGGAACGTCTTTTTGACCCTCCTGACGGATTCCACAACATTGTTATTATGACCGTGGGCGGAGTCCAGTACCAGTACATCAACCTGTGCTTCCATGAGTGCCTCGACTCTCTCCAACACATCGGGGGTAGCACCGATTGCCGCACCGCAGAGCAGTCTGCCGTTGGCATCTCTGGCACTGTTGGGGAACTGCACGGATTTTTCAATATCCTTGATGGTAATGAGTCCTTTGAGCATCCCGTTTTCATCCACAATGGGCAGCTTTTCAATTTTGTGCTGCTTGAGAAGCTGCTGGGCATCCGAAAGCGTTGTTCCTACGGGAGCTGTGACCAGATCCTGATTGGTCATGACCTGTGCAATTTTCTGGCTGTAGTCTGCTTCGTCCATAAAGCGGAGGTCACGGTTGGTAATAATGCCTACCAGCCTGCCATCCTCGCAAATCGGTACGCCTGAGATCTTATACTTTGCCATCAACTGGTTGGCATCGTATACATAGTGGTCAGGCGTGAGAAAAAACGGATTCACGATAACGCCGTTCTCGGAACGCTTTACCCTGTCCACGGCATCTGCCTGCTGTTCGATCGTCATATTTTTGTGGATGATACCGATACCGCCTTCACGGGCAATGGCAATTGCCATTCTCGTTTCGGTCACCGTATCCATGGCAGCTGTCATCAAGGGTGTATTGAGCTTGATTTTCTTTGTCAGCCATGTACTGATATCCACCTCTCTGGGCTGAACGCTTGATTCGCCCGGTATCAGCAGAACATCGTCAAACGTCAAGCCTTCTTTTCCGAATTTGTCCATATAGCCTGTTGTCAGCATACGATTATCTCCCCCATTTTCAATTTTTTGTATATTTAATGCTTTATTATATCATAAACCGTTCATTTATTATTCTTTTACAGAACTATCCTGCATAGATTTTCTTTCCTTTTTTTGACAAAAAAATGTGCATTTTTTCTCATTGCAACAAAAGAGTTTTCCACCGCCAATGCAAAAACGGTGGAAAACTCTATTTTGGGATGTTTCACGTGAAACCATTATTTTTTGATGACATCAATGCCGAGATACGGACGCAGCACCTCCGGGACGGTTACGGAACCATCTTCATTCTGATACTGCTCCACGATGGCAGGAATCACACGGCTGGTCGCAAGGCCTGAAGCATTCAGGGTATGGGCAAAATGCATTTTCTTATCCTCTCCCCTGTAACGCACATTGCCTCTACGTGCCTGATAGTCCCGTGCATTAGACGCAGAGCTGACTTCCTTGTAGATCTCCATGCTCGGAATCCACACTTCAATATCATAGGTTCTTGCCATCGAGAACGAACAATCTCCTGCGGCAAGCTTGCTCAGACGATAGTGCAGTCCCAGTTCCTGCACCAGTCTTTCAGCCTTTTCCACCAGTTCCTTGAACGCAATATCCGACTTATCGTCCTCTGTATACTGCACCATCTCTACCTTATTGAACTGATGACCCCGAATCATGCCGCGTTCCTCACTGCGGTAGCTGCCGGCTTCACGGCGGTAACACGGTGTATAGGCAATATATTTCTTAGGCAGTTCCTCTATGGGAATAATCTCGTCACGGTGGAGGTTCACCAGTGCCGTTTCAGCCGTAGGAAGCATGAATTTTTCATCGTTGCTGGTGGGGTTGCCAATCCAGTACACCTCATCACGGAACTTCGGGAACTGGCCTGCCACATAGCCGCACTGATACCCCAGCATATGCGGCGGAAGAATAAATTCAAAGCCGTCTTTGATATGCTCGTCAATAAAGAAATTCAGCAATGCCCATTCCAGTCTGGCACCCCAGCCTCTATAGAGCCAACTGCCTGCTCCTGCAATCTTGGCACCTCTCTGATAGTCAATCATGCCCAGATCCTCACAAAGCTCTACATGGTTTTTCATCGGGAAAGCAAATTCCGGCTTTGTGCCAAAATATCTGACAGGCTCATTCTGCTCCTTGCCCCCTGCACACACGTCCTCATCCGGCAGGTTCGGCAGGGACAAAAGCAGCTCTGTCTGCTTGCTGTCCAGTTCTTTGATGGCGGCTTCCCCGCTGTCAATCAGCACACCGATTTCTTTCATTTTTGCCATAATCTCGGATACATCACCGCCTGCTTTTTTGATTTGTGGAATCTGCTTGCTGGCGGCATTTTTCTCTGCCTTCATGGCTTCGATTTTTCCCATCTGTTCCCGCTTCTGTGCATCCACGGTGAGAACCTCATCCACCACACTGTCCAAGTCCATTTCTCTTTTTTTGATTCTTGCCTTGACTTCCTCAGGCTTTTCTCTCAAGTACTTGATGTCTATCATTTTAACTGCTCCTTTAAAAAAATTATCTATCAAAAAGCTGTGCCAGCTCTCCGAGATCCTCTTCATTGTAAAATTCAATTTCCAATACACCGCTGCTTCCCTTGCCGCTGACAACTTTCACTCTGCGGCGGAGATGTTCATTCAGTGCCAGTTCCACCTCGTCAAAAAAAGAATTTCTGTGGGCAATCTCCGTCTGCGCCATTTTCTTTTTCTGACCGTTGAAGCTTTTGGCAAGCCGTTCCACGTCCCGAACCGTCAAATCACTGTCCTTGACCGACTTTGCCACACGCATCTGCTCCTGTGCATCATTGAAGCTGAGCAAGGCTCTGGCATGACCTGTCGAAAGCTGCCCGCTGCTGACCATATCAATGATTTCCTGCGGCAGGCTGAGAATCCTCAGGGCGTTCGCCACCACCGGACGGCTTTTTCCCACCGAACGGGAAATTTCCTCCTGTGTAAGATGGTACTCTTCTAACAACACTTTATAGCCCATCGCTTCTTCGATGGGATTCAGGTTTTCCCTTTGCAGGTTCTCTATCATCGAAAGCTGCATCATCTCCGCATCAGACATCTCCCTGATAATCACCGGCACTTCAAACAGTCCTGCCATACGGCTGGCACGCCAGCGTCTTTCTCCTGCCACCAACTGGTAGCCTCCATCCGGCAGCGGTCTGACTAAAAGCGGCTGCAAGACACCGTGTGCGGCAATGGAATCCGCGAGTTCCCGCAGACTTTCCTCGTTGAACTCATGCCGCGGTTGGGAACGGTTCGGCTCGATCTCCGATATTTTCAAGGTCACGGTACTGCCTGTATCATTCAGGTCATTTTCTAAAAAAATTGCATCCAGTCCCTTTCCCAGACCGCTCTTTTTTGCTGCCATTCTTCTCCCCTCCCGTCATTGGTTATTGTTGATAATTTCGCCCGAAAGCTCCATGTAAGCGGCCGAACCCTTACAGGACTTGTCAAAGTACATGATCGGCATTCCAAAGCTTGGTGCCTCTGATAGCCTGACTCCCCTTGGAATAACAGCAGAAAATACTTTTCTCGGAAAGAATTTTTTAACCTCCTGTACGACCTGTTGTGTCAGGTTCAGCCTGCCGTCATACATGGTCAGGAGTACACCCTCTATATCCAGATATTGGTTATATCGCCTCTTGACTTTCCGCACCGTACTCATTAACTGTGAAAGACCCTCCAATGCATAATACTCCGGCTGAATCGGCACCAACAGCGTGTCTGCCGCACAAAAGGCATTGGTCGTAATCAATCCCAGTGACGGCGGGCAGTCAATGAAAATATAATCATAATTTGCCTTTACGGGAAGCAGGGCATTTTTCAATTTTGCTTCACGATGCTCGATATCCACCAGTTCGATTTCAGCAGCCGCTAAGTCTATGCTGGACGGAATCACATCCAAATTGGCAAACCCTGTATGCACGATGGCATCTTCTGCTTTCACACCGTCTATCATGATACTATAGGCAGAGTATTTTACCGACCGCTTATCTACCCCTACACCGCTGGTCGCATTGCCCTGGGGGTCTGTATCTATCAAAAGGACTTTCTTTCCAAGGGAAGCAATGCCTGCGGCTGTATTCACCGCAGTAGTCGTTTTACCGACACCGCCCTTTTGGTTCGTTACTGCAATTATTTTTCCCATTCTTTTTTCTCCTCTCGGACAAAAAACTTTTGTCATTACCGTTCCCTATTATAGCACGAATCTTCTCAAATGGCAACCACAAATTCCTGTTTCACATGAAACAAAATCTCCCCTGTTTCACGTGAAACATCTTGCAACCGCCATGAACTGACAACAGCGATTGACAAATCTTTCATTCTTCCCGTGATATGATAAGACTTACAGAAAGGAGCTGCGGAATATGCTGTTCAACAACAGAAGAATTTTTGAGATCCCCCTTCTCCAGATCAAGCCCTGCAAAAATCCTGTCCGCCGAAGCTACAGCCGTGATAAGCTCATGGAGCTTGCCGTCAGCATCGAAAAAAACGGCATCCTCCAGCCCCTCACTGTCAGAAAGATTGCTCCCACTGAGTATGAACTTATCACGGGAGAACGCCGCTTCCGTGCCGCCGCTATCTGCGGTTATTCCACCGTTCCCTGCATGGTCGTTTCATGCAGCGACACGGAGGCCAGTGTATTCTCCCTGACAGAAAACCTCCAACGCAGTGAGCTGAACATCTTTGAGGAAGCCGAGAGCCTTCACAATATTATTGCCAGTTCCCACATCAGCCGTCAGGAGCTTGCCGGACAGATTGGCCAGCGTCCATCCGTAGTGGCAGGAAAGCTGAAAATTCTTGACCTCGGTTATGAAGAACGCAATATGATTCTCCAAGCTCACCTGACCGAACGCCATGCCAATGCCGTCCTGAAGATCCCTGACAAAACAGAACGGCGTATCGTATTAAATGAGATTGTTGAAAATAACATGAATGTGTCCCAGTCTGAAGAATACGTCAATGGCATCCTCAGCGAGATACGCCTCAAAAAGCACGCCTCGCAACATCGAAAAGCCATTATCAAAGATATACGGATATTTGAAAATACCATCAATCATGCGGTCGATACCATGCGGGAATCAGGCATTCCCGTTATTAAGGCTCAGACCGAAAAAGAAGATTTTCTGGAATACATTGTTCGCATCCCCAAAATGACCGCCGGACATGACAGCGGACTGACTGCCTGAATCTTACCATGCTTACAAGTTACATCCCCATTCCCCTGACATCACAAAAAGCCGACAGAAAAAATCTGTCGGCTTTTTGTGTGTTTCACGTGAAACATCCGCTCCACTCTGTTTATAAGGGCTGTTTGGCAATTTTGGTACCACGGCGGGGATATTTGGCAGGGGTGGCAGATACTTTGGTAATCGTGATAATGGTACGGGTACCGCCGTCGGGCAGGGTAAAGGAATGAAGTTGTTTTGTTTTGCCGCCCAGCAGGGCAATCGCATTTTTGGCAAGGGACAATTCACTCTCCCCGTCAGCTCCTTTCATGGCAATGAACATTCCTCCCTTTCTGACATACGGCAGGCAGTATTCGCACAGTGACGGCAGATTGGCAACTGCCCTGGAAACGGCATAGTCAAACTGTTCACGGTACGCCACTTTCAGACTGTATTCTTCTGCACGGGCATGAATGATGTTTGCCTCTGCACCGATGGCTTTGCACACCTCTTCAAGAAAAATCAATCTTTTATTCAGACTGTCAAGCAGTGTCAGGTGTAGATCGGGACGCATGATTTTCAAGGGGATTCCCGGAAATCCTGCCCCCGTACCAATGTCAATGACGCTGGCATTTTGTTGGATGTCGGCATAGTGCAGGACAGAAAGACTGTCGAGAAAGTGCTTCACGGCAATTTCATCTTCTTCTGTAATAGCGGTCAGATTCATTTTTTTATTCCATTCCACCAGCATTTGTGCATAGACCGCAAAATCCTTTTTTTGCCTGTCGCTCAGGGAAACATATTTTTCAAGCGTTGGTATCAGCATTTCGCTCCTCCTTGTTTTTCAGTGAAGCAAGATAAATAATCAAAACGGATATATCCGCAGGACTGACACCTGAGATACGGCTTGCCTGGCCGATATTTTCAGGACGAACCTTGTTGAGTTTTTCCCTTGCCTCCAGACGCAGACCGTCAATGGCAGTATAATCCATGTCGGACGGAAGAAGCTTTGTTTCCAGTTTTCTCATCTGCTCGACAATGGTCAGCTGTTTTTTGATATAGCCCTCATATTTGATTTCTATTTCAATCTGCTCAAACAGATTGGCATTCCTCTGCGGACGGGTTACGTCAATTTCTTTGAGTGCATCATACGACAGCTCCGGACGCTTTAACAAATCAATGAGCCTGATTCCTGTATGAACCTCAGAGGTATTGTTTTCCCGCAGAATGGCATTCAATTTTTCGGACGGCGAAATCACGGTTTTACGGACTCTTTCCAACTCCTGCTGAATCATCTCTTGTTTTGCCGTAAACTTGTTCCATCTCTCCTCGGTCACCAGTCCGACTTCATGACCGATAGGGGTCATTCTGGTGTCGGCATTGTCCTGACGGAGCAGCAGACGGTATTCACTTCGGGAAGTCATCATTCTGTACGGGTCATTGCAGCCCTTGGTAACAAGGTCATCAATGAGTGTGCCAATGTAAGAGCCGGCACGGTCAAGAATCATCGGCGGTCTGCCCTGAATTTTCAGAGCGGCATTGATTCCTGCCACCAGTCCCTGTGCGGCGGCTTCTTCATATCCCGAACTGCCGTTGAACTGCCCTGCTCCATATAATCCCGGAAACTCTCTGAATTCCAGTGTCCGGTTCATCTGGATAGGGTCGGCACAGTCATATTCAATGGCATAAGCCGGACGCATGACAATACAATGTTCCAGCCCCTTGATGGAGTGATAAAAATCAATCTGCACATCCTCCGGCAGAGAGGACGACATCCCCTGCAAATACATTTCCTCCGTATCCATGCCGCACGGCTCAATGAACAACTGATGCCTCGGCTTATCGGAAAACCTCACGATTTTATCTTCAATGCTGGGACAGTAACGGGGGCCGATTCCCTCAATTTTGCCGCTGTACATGGGCGAGCGATGGATATTATCAAGAATGATTTGCTTTGTTTTGTCGTTCGTCCAGCTGACATAGCATTTTACCTGATTGCCCTTTGGCTGTTCCGTATCATAGGAAAACGGCACCACAGGTTCATCTCCTGCCTGCTCCTCCAAATCGGTAAAATCAATGCTTGACCTGAGTACACGGGCAGGCGTTCCGGTCTTGAATCGTCTGATACGCATTCCCATTTTCTCCAGTGCATCGGGCAGGAACTTGGCAGGAAACATACCATCAGGGCCGCTTTCATAGGAAACATCTCCTACATAGATCCGCCCCCCCAAATACGTTCCCGTTGCCAAAATCACGGCTTTGGCAAGATACTGTGCTTCCAGTCTTGTGGTCAGCAGCCAGCGTCCGTCAGGCATTTTTTCAAGGTCAGTAATCTCTGCCTGATGCAGTTCCAGATGCTCCTGCAATTCAAGGGTATGCTTCATACGGGTACTGTAGGCACGTCTGTCAATTTGTGCCCGCAGAGAGTGTACGGCAGGGCCTTTTCCACGGTTCAGCATACGGCTCTGCAAAAAACATTCATCTGCCGCCTTGCCCATTTCCCCGCCGAGGGCATCAATTTCCCTGACCAGATGTCCTTTTGCCGTACCGCCGATAGACGGGTTGCACGGGCAGTTGCCTACCGCATCCATGTTAATGGTAAACACCGCTGTTTGACAGCCCAGCCGTGCCGCAGCCAGTCCTGCTTCAATTCCGGCATGACCTGCCCCTACCACCGCTACATCAAATTCACCTGCAACAAACTTCATTCCCATCATTCCTTCACCAATCATTTCACCCCCTATTATAATACAACTGCCCTCAAGAATCAATGTTTCACATGAAACAATTCTTACTTTTTGTAAATCGTATCGCCATTCAGGATAATTTGTTTAATTCTGCTTGTATCCACAACAACATCGTCAATGATATAGGTCGGATTGGGAATTGACGTGTATCTGAGCTTCAACTCCACATGGACATCAAACAACCCTTCTTCATCGGGGTTCTGATATTCCGTATTTCCCCAAGGGATGACTTCAAAATAATATGCGGTACCGTCATCAAGGATGATTTTGGAGTTGTCGGGAGCCACCCTTTCAAAGCACAAATCAGACAAATACCATAACATATCCTCTATGGGAGGCTCCTGATTAGATGAACGCTTTCCTTCACAGGAAATGCGGATATTGAACGGTGAAATTTCCATTCTGACATTTTCAGCAGTACTCTTGATGAAATGGGGAGCACTGTCCATG
>ONUD01000110.1 GCA_900320925.1 uncultured Eubacteriales bacterium | reverse complement strand
CCATATAAATCCGTATTCAAAAGATTTCTGGTAAACCAATAAATATTCTTCCAAGGACTATGATAGACTGCATCATAAATTTCATTTTCCAATTATACTTCCCTCCAGTTTTCGTCACCATTGATTCTTGCCTTTGCCAATTCGCAGTATTTTTCTGACTGTTCAATCATAATAAAATCTCTGCCATACTTCATTGCCGAAACTGCCGTTGTCCCTGAGCCGCAAAAAGGATCAAGAATAAGTTGCCCTGTCGTACTTTGTACGATTCGGTCAATCAAAGCTTCTGGAAAAGGAGCAGGATGAGGATTTTTCATTTCTTGTGTAATTTCCCAGACATCCGTAAATTTATTCGCTCCCTTGGCTAATTTAAACGGCTTACGGCAAATCAAATAAATTTGCTCTGTGGTAGGAAGAAAATAACCTGCATTAAAATTGATAGCCCCACTTCTTTTCCATGTGATAATCTGTCTGAGAGGAAAACCTCTTACAATCTCTCCTCGATCTTGTATCAGACCATTCTGTACTCTGTTTTTATTATTGTAAAAAATAGCACCATCCTCTTTTATGATACGAAACATTTCACCCATGCATTGTTTTTGCCATTGAACATATTCTTCATATGGCATATTGTCATTGTATTGGTTATATCCTTCTTTGATAGCGGCATTTTTCCATTTTCCACAGTGGGTATTTTTTTTCAATCCATTTCCTGTAGAATTAAGTAAATTATATGGCGGAGAAGTAATAATAATATCTATGCTCTTATCAGGAATTTTTCTCATCACTTCCAAGCAATCTCCGTGAATAATATGATTAAGAGCATCATCTACTTTCAAAAAATGATTAGAATCAATAATTTCGGTCATACCGTACCTCTCTTTATAGAAACAACGGGAAACCCTGCACTTGTCGGACGGGTTTCCCGCAATATTGCTTAGTTTATCAGGCAGTCTGTGCTGTTTGTGCCGTTGGTTCATCCGTATAGATGATTTTGATATCCGCACCGAGGGACTGTAATTTTTCCACGATATCCTCGTATCCTCTTTCGATGTACTGCACTTCCTCGATATGGGTAGTGCCGTTGGCGGCGAGGGCTGCAATAATCATGGCAGCACCTGCACGCAGGTCAGTTGCCTTGACCGGAGCACCGTTAAGGATATCCATGCCCTGTATCACTGCCACCCTGCTGTCGACCGCAATATTTGCTCCCATACGTTTGAGTTCTCCGACATAGCTGAAACGGTGATCCCACACCCCTTCTGTCACAATGCTGGTACCGTCCGCTGTGGAGAGCAGAGCCGTGATCTGCGGCTGCATATCGGTCGGAAAGCCGGGATGGGGCATGGTCTTGACATTACAGCGATGGAGCCTGCCATGCTGACGGACGTGTACACAGTCGTCATACTCGTCCACTTCCACACCCATTTCACGCAGTTTGGCAGTAATGGATTCCAGATGCTTGGTAATGACATTCTGGAGGACAACATCTCCCCCTGTTGCAGCAGCGGCAGCCATATATGTACCTGCCTCTATCTGGTCGGGGATAATGGAATAACTGGTACCATTGAGATGTTCCACACCATTGATTTTGATGATATTGGTACCTGCTCCTCTGACATCTGCCCCCATGGAGTTCAGGAAGTTGGCAACATCCACCACATGAGGCTCCCTGGCAGCATTCTCGATGACGGTTCTGCCCTTTGCCCTGACAGCAGCGAGCATAATATTGATGGTTGCCCCCACCGACACCACATCAAGATACACATGGCCACCTGTCAGACTGTCTGCTTCTGCCCTGATAATCCCTTTATCGACAGTATGCTTTGCACCGAGTACTTCAAAGCCTTTGAGGTGCTGGTCAAGGGGACGCACGCCGAAATCACATCCACCCGGCATGGCGACACTGGCTCTGGAAAATCTTCCCAGTAATGCTCCCAACAGATAGCTGGACGCTCTCATATCCATGACTTCATCCCAGACTGCTTCGGGATTGGTGACAGGGGTCGCATCAATTTCAATAGCGGTCTTGCTGAGCCGATTGACCTTGGCTCCCATTTTATGGAGAATATTAACCATTGCATTCACATCGGAAATATTCGGTATATTTTCAATACGGCACACACCGTCAGAAAGAATCACTGCGGGAAGAATCGCAACTGCCGCATTTTTGGCACCGCTGATTCTGATTTTGCCGTTAAGCTGTTTGCCGCCGTTAATTACGAGCTTCTTCAAAACACAACACTCCTCTTATATAGCCAATAACGTATCCTTTTTTGTGAAAGATACACCAAAAAAATCCATTTACCCAATTGCAATGATAATACAAACAGACGCAATTGTCAATAAGAAAAATGCCATTGTAACCTAATTGTTACAGAAAATCTTCACAATTTCGTCATTCCATCAAATTTTTCCTGAAGATTCCCCGTTATTTTCGACATAAAATCAATCAGCGTAAAAGACATACAAGGCTCTGTACGTTGCATACACATCAAGTTTGGACACGATTTCAAACGGTGCGTGCATGGAAAGGACGGGAACACCTAAATCAACGACATCTGCATTCCAGTTTGCCACGAATTTGGCAATGGTACCGCCGCCGCCGCCATCGACCTTGCCGAGTTCACCTGTCTGCCAGAGAACGGCATTTTTATCAAGGAGATTCCGAATTTGTGCCATATATTCTGCCGAAGCATCGGAGGTACTGTATTTGCCGCCGCTGCCGGTGTATTTGGTAATGACTGCCCCCTTGTTGAGGTAGCAGGAATTATTGGCTTCAAAAGCGGAAGCATAGGTCGGGTCAAAGGCCGCATTCACGTCTGCCGAAAGACAGGTGCTTTTTGCCATGACATGACGCAGAGCCATGCCGTCAGCCTGTGCAAGGTCGGCAATGAAATCTGCCAGATAGGTTGATTTCATGCCCGTATTGCCGTCACTGCCGATTTCTTCACGGTCTGTTAGAACGGTGATAACCGTGCTTTCAGGAGCTTTGACATCCATGGCCGCCATCAGGGCAGGATAAGCACATACCCTGTCATCATGTCCGTAACTGCCAATCATGCTTCTGTCCAGTCCCACATCTTTGGCTTTGAAGGCAGGCACCATCGTCAGGTCTGCTGACAGGAAATCCTCTTCCGTCATGCCGTACTTTTCAAAGAGAATATGCAGGATATGCAGCTTCACATTTTCACTTTCCTCGTCACGGTTGAACGGACGGCTTCCCACCAGTACATTCAGGTGTTCTCCCGTAAATGCCTTGGTCATGACCTGTGACATCTGCTCCACGGCAAGGTGCGGCAAAAGGTCTGTCACGACCAGACAGGGATCGCCTTCCTCTTCCCCAATGCATACATCAATGACACTGCCGTCTTTCATTGCCACTACCCCGTGCAGGGCAAGCGGTACGGTTGGCCACTGGTATTTTTTAATGCCTCCGTAGTAGTGTGTCTTGAACAGGGCAAGGTCATTGCTTTCATACAGCGGATTCGGCTTCAAATCCAGTCTTGGCGAGTCGATATGGGCAATGCCCAGACGCACTCCATTTTTGGTGCCGTTTTTGCCGATGACCGCCAGCATGACAGCTTTGTGACGGTTCACAACATACACCCTGTCCCCTGCCTGATAGGTCTTGGTTCGGTCATATTCCGTAAAGCCGTGTGCCTGTGCCGCACGGACGGCATAGGTAACAGCTTCCCGCTCGGTTTTTGCCCTGTTCAGGAAGTCCTTGTAGCCGTCACAAAAGACATCCGCTTTTACCGCTTCCTCATCACTGATTTGCAGCATTCCATGCTTTTTGTCCATGAACAGCTTTTCTTTCAGTTGTTTTGCCTGTGATTTTTCTTTTTCCATTGTTCTCAAATCCTTTCAGTCAAAGTACAGTTTTTGATAGATACTTTTATTTTGTGCGACGAGTTTGCGGTAGTTGTCGGTTTCGGGGAACGGCACGACCTTAAGGTGCTTGCCGTCATCGGAATAGGCAGGATTTTGCAGCCACTCGTCTACATTGCCCAACCCGCCGTTGTAGGCACACAGCATGGTGTCCTCCACTTCATACATCTCTGACAGGATGGACAACAACTGCACCCCGTAATCAATGCCCACGGCAGGATCTCTCAAATCTTCAAAGACATAATCGTTATCTTCTCTATAGTATGTCTGAAGCCACTCAAATGTGTTCGGCATGAACTGCATGAGTCCCAACGCCCCTGCATGGGACTGGGCATCAGGGTCAAAATTGCTTTCGGTCTTGATAATGGCATAGACCAGTGCCTTGTCCACCCCGTACTTTCGGGAAGCGGCATTGACCTCCTGTTCATATTTCAGAGGATAGTCACGGTATGTATAGTCACGGTTGACATTCTTTAAAAGGTAAGCAATTCCCAGGATACCGAAAAAAACGATAACAATTCCCATCGCTGCTGCTGCCTGCTTCTTCATTTTGTTTCCTCCTGCCTGACGGCACTGATGATGTCCTGTATTTTGCTCTGCACGTCCGCAAGCGGGGCAGAGCCGTTGATGAGATAGTCTGCTTTTTCGGTATAGTAGCTGCTGTCGTGCTGGGCATGGATACGCAAACGTGCTTCCTCCTCGGTCAAGCCGTCACGCTCCATGATACGCTCCAGCCGTACCTGCTCAGGTGCCACCACGGCAATCACCCTGTCACAAAGCACCTCTCCCCCGCTTTCATACAGCTGGGGAGCGTCTACAATGACAATATCGCTGTCTGCCGCCGCAATACAGCCCCGTATCCGGTCAAGAATGGCAGGATGTGTGAGCCTGCCGAGCATTTCGGTTTTTTCTTGGGAAGCAAAGGCTTTTTGTGCCAGCCGCCTGCGGTCAAGACTGCCGTCCTTTTGGAGAATGTCACTTCCAAAAAAATCCGCCAGTGCTTGCAGACACGGAGAACCTTTTTCCACGACCTCTCTTGCCACACGGTCAGCATCAATAATGCGGCATGAAAGGGCAGCGGCAAAACGGGAAATCGTACTTTTTCCTGCTCCTGTCTGCCCTGTCAGACCAATCACGGTTGTGTTCAAATCGCTGTCACCTCGAATCCTGCCGCACGGATAATGCGGTTGTAGAGTGCCAGTCCCATGCCGTCAGGCTTCGGACAGTGGGCATACACCGTCTGAAAGCCCCGTTCATCGGCATTCCGCAGTGCGGCAAACAGTTGGTGCATCTGCATTTCCTCATCGTCCGCATGGCCGATGGAAATAAACGGCACTGTCAGCCTGTCGGTATCTTCGTCATAGCACAGTGCCGCCACGCCCTGTTCCTGACGGGCATTGACATAGCGGATAAAGGCATCATCACTGCCTTCCAGCAGAATGATATGTGCCTTTGGGGCATAGTGCTTGTATTTCATGCCGGGACTGGCCGCCTGCTGTCCGGTTTTCAGGGGGTGCAGCACGGCATCATCGACAATCACCTCGCCGATGACCTCCCGCAGCTGCTCCACGGTAATCCCGCCCGGACGCAGCAGTCTTGGTACCTCTTCTGCCAGTGTAATGACCGTAGATTCCACCCCCACTTCACAGGCTCCTCCGTCTATGATGGCATCAATCCTGCCGCTGAGGTCATCTGCCACATGACGGGCAGTGGTGGGACTGGGGCTTCCCGACAGGTTGGCAGAGGGAGCTGCCAATGGCATGGAAGCGGCAATCAGCTTTTGGGCAACAGGGTGTGACGGAAAGCGTACCGCCACGGTATCCAGCCCTGCACTGACTTCTTTGGGAATATTGTCCGATTTTGGCAGTATCATCGTCAGCGGCCCCGGCCAGAATACCTCCGCAAGACGTCTCGCTTTTTCGGGGAAGGACGATACAAGAGAGTATATTTGCGACAGGTCGGAAATATGCACAATCAGCGGATTATCCATTGGTCTGCCCTTGGCACGAAAGATAGCGGCAACGGCTTTGCCGT
>ONUD01000143.1 GCA_900320925.1 uncultured Eubacteriales bacterium | reverse complement strand
TCGGTTTCAATCAAGTCCGTTCATCCTCCCCTATCCACTTTTCATTACTCTCTCGTGCGACAGCTTAGTTATAATAACACACCATTCCTCTTTTGTCAACACCTTTTTTCAATTTTTTTCTTAACTCTACAAATTGTATTCTTTTTAGATAGATTGTATTACTTTTTGTATTTTCATCACCTGATCGTTATCGTAAGTCACAACACAGCCGACAATAATATTGTTTCGATACAACTCGGCATCCGGCACCTTGACCGTAAGACGCTCACCGCTGTCAATTGCCTCCAGCAACACCTCACAGCAGAGTTCCTGTCCGTCAGGCAGACCCTCACACCCAAAATCCGGTTCTATAATATCAATCACTTGATACATTTTTATCCTCCTTTGCAAATTCCGCAATTTCTTCTAAATGGTCAATAATATACTGCTGTGCCTGTTCGGTGTACATGACAATGGTATAGGCACCGAATGCTCCCATCCCCTGCTTGGAAGTAATACCGATGTTGGCAGAGTCCGCTGTCAATTCCCGCTTAGTTTTGCCGCCGACCTCTCTGTTTTTGAGATAGCCTTCTTTGACAAGCCAGTCATTAATTGTTTTTGCCGCCAGTTTCTTGCAATTTTTTTCTTTGGCGATCCGATTGATTTCCCCTGCCAGTTCCGAAACCGTACAATCCCTTGCCAAAGGGGAAAGGGAAGCAATTTCTTCCGGTGTAATGGCAAACTGCTTCTGAAACGGTTTTGGGGAGCGGACTTTTAGATTTACCTGCCCATCAAGCACCTCAGCAAGATACAGGAAGCATTTTGACAGGCGTTCATTCTGCAAAGCGGAATCCTTTGCGATCTCACTGTCATCAATCGGATTGATACCGTTGGCAAGTTTGAGCATATAGCATTTTGCACGCTGCATTTTTTCTTTTTCCGTCAGCATTTTTTATCACCAAAATTCTACTTTTTGTAATACGGGCAGTATCGAAAAGTTTTCAACTTTCAAATGTTGAAAAAGTGGAAAACTTTTTAACTTTCCTGTGGAAAGCCACATATTGATTTTCAGAAAATTTCGAGCCATTTTACTACCATATCTTGCGTTTTTTCAAAAATCAAGCCATATTTCCATGGAATTTCCAAGAAAAGAACAACAATTGACAAGAAAGTTTTTAACTCTTTCAACATTTTGATGTTGAAAACTCTGTCGTTTTCACTTTACGAATGGTAATATTCTTTTTTTAATATAGAAAGCACATCAATATCACAATAAATTCCATCTTTCAGCAAATCCTGACGAAGCGTGCCTTCATATTTCATGCCAATTTTTTCCATAACCCGTCTGGAAGCAGGATTACAGTGCATACAGATTCCCTGAATCTTGTTGAAACCATACGTTTGAAAGCCATATTGGAGCATTTCCTTTGCCGCCTCGGTCGCATAGCCCTGATTCATATAGTCTTTGTCTATATAATAGGAAATATCCGCCCGATTATGCTCAAAAGACACATTGATAAGTCCCACATTGCCGATATACTGCCCTGTATCCCTCAAAATCACCGCAAATTCATAGGCAGTATTGTTTCTTTGGTTTTCCTTGATGGTTTTCAGCCACCATTTCGCACGCAAACGGCTGTAATCCTTTGGGATGCCATAGGTGGTGGCATAAATTTCAGGCTGGCGTATCACGTGCAGGAAGCCGTCAATATCACGTTTTTGGTACTCTCGGATCCAGAGCCGTTCTGTTAAAAATTGTTTTGCAAACATATTTTATGCCTCATCGGTAGTTTTCATTTTTTCAAGAGTTCCTGCTTTTTTCATATGGTTGCCGATAATTTCCGACACATCGCTCACGGCAATGAAGGCAGAAGAATCAATGGTTTTGATAATGTCTTTCAGCTCGTGGATTTCAAAGCGTGTCAGCACGCAGTACAGCACCACTTTTTTACCGCTGACAAGACCTTCTCCCTCCATAATCGTGACAGTGCGTCCCAGACGGGTATAAATTTTTTCGGAAATCTCTTTGGCATCATTGGTAATAATCATGGCTGCCTTTGTCTGCTCCATGCCCGATTCCACAATGTCGAGTACTTTTGAGGTAATGAAGTAGGTCAAAAGGCTGTACATTGCCCTGTCGAAGGACCGCAAGATGATTCCTGCCGCCGCAAAAATCACGATATTGCAAATCAGCACCACCCTGCCAACAGAAAAACGGAACTTTTTATTCAGCAGGATGGCAGCCGTTTCGGTACCGTCCAGACAGCCACCGAATTTGATGACCAGTCCTACACCGATTCCCAGTATCACCCCTCCGAAACACACTGCCAGCAAATATTCCTCTGTGGCATTTGCCATCGGAGCAAAGAGTTCCAGAAACAGCGAAAACACTGCCATGGAGTAGGCAGACTTGACAATGAACATTCTGCCCAGTTTTCTTGCCCCGAACACCAAAAACGGCACGTTCAGGCATATCGTCAGCAACGACAGCGGCAGCTTTGACAAGGTACTGATAATAATACTCACACCCACCACACCGCCGTCCAGTATCGTACACGGCACTAAAAATTCTTCAATGGCAAATGCGGCAATCACCGCACCCAGTGTCATACCGATAAAATCAATTACCAGCTTCACGATTTTATTCTCAAACATCAAGAATCTCCTCCGATTTCACTATATCTTCATTGTAAAATATGCCCATATATGTTACAATATCCGTGAGGTGAAGAACATGATAGGAATTATCGGTGCCATGGACATTGAAGTCAGCGGCATGATTTCAGAAATGACCGACAGAAAAACGGAAACCATCAGCGGCAACACGTATACCTGCGGAACCATCCACGGAAAGGACTGTGTGATTGTCAAATGCGGCATTGGAAAGGTCAATGCGGCAGTGGCGGCACAAACCATGATTCTGCGGTATGCTCCCAAGTGCATCATCAACACGGGCATTGCAGGCAGTACCAGCCTGACGACTCATATTGGTCATGTTGTCATTGCAGAGAGTGTTATCCAGCATGACATGGATACAACTGCTCTCGGTGATAAACAAGGAACGATTTTTTTCTCTGACGGCAGTATTGACTATATTCCCTGCGACAAAACGCTTGTCACGGAACTGGAAGCCGCCTGCCGTGCCATCGGGGAGGACAATTTCACGGTCGGCACGGTGGCAACAGGTGACCAATTTATTGTCGGCAATGAACGCCGCTACGCACTCAACCGGCAATTCCATGCCATTGCCTGTGAGATGGAGGGCGGCAGTATCGGACAGGTATGCTTTTTGAACAAAGTCCCCTTTGCCATTCTGCGTTCCATTTCCGACAGCATGAGTGACGAGGATGATGCCGTGGAATATACCACGTTCAGCCGCTGTGCCGCCAAAAAGTCCATTGACATTTTACTTGCGTTCCTCAAAAGGGCAGATACATGATGTATCTGCCCTTTTTTCATTCTTCACTCTCTTCATGGGGTGCCCGGGAGATGGTGGCAATTTTGCTGTCATCGTCCATTTTCATCACGATCACGCCTTTGCTGTAGCGTGAATAACAGCTGATGGAGGAAGCCTGTATGCGGATAATGACACCATTGTCGGAAATCAGGATAATATCGTCATCCATATCCACCGCTTTAATGGCAGCGACCTTGCCAAACTTGTCACACGGATAATTCACCAGTCCCTTACCGCCGCGGGATTGAATACGGTATTCCTTTTGTTCCGTCAGTCTGCCATAGCCTGTTTCGGAAACGGTCAGAATCAATGCTCCCTCTCTCAGAATGGACATACCAATCACGCTGTCCCCTTCATTCAGAGAAATCGCTTTAACTCCCCTTGCCGCCCGGCTCATGGGACGCACATCGGTTTCATGGATACGAATTGCCATACCGTTTTTGGTGGCAATCAAAAGCTGGGAATGTCCGTCTGTCAGACGCACCCATGCCAGCTCATCTCCTTCCGAAATGTCAATGGCATTCAATCCGATTTTTCTTTTGGCAGAATGGAACTGACTGGTAGCAGTACGCTTGATAATACCGTTCTTGGTAATCATCACCAGATACATATCCTCATCACCCTTTTCGGGGATCCGAATCATGGAAGCCACTTTCTCATCGGGAAGCAGGGGAAGCAAATTATTGATATTCATTCCCTTGGAGGTACGGGAGCTTTCGGGAATCTGATAGCATTTCATTTTATACACTTTGCCGAAATTCGTGAAAAACAGCACAGAATCATGGGTACCGCTGACAAACATATCGGTTGCCACATCTTCTTCCCGTCGGTTCATGCCGGAAATGCCCCGTCCCCCACGCTTCTGGGTACGGTAGATATCGACTTTCTGACGCTTCACATAGCCGAAATTCGTCATGGTAATCACGCAGTCTTCACGGGGAATCAAATCTTCAATATCCACTTCACCGCTGACAGATTCAATCTGCGTGCGTCTTTCATCACCGAATTTCTGCTTGATGGCATTGAGTTCGGTCTTGATAATACCGAGCAGTCTTTCACCGTTCTGGAGAATATCCCTGTAGTCCTCAATTTTCGCCAGCACGGCTGTGAGTTCTTCCTCAATTTTTTCCCGCTCCAGACCCGAAAGCTGACGCAGACGCATATCCACAATCGCCTGTGCCTGCACATCGTCCAGACCGAAACGCTCACATAAATTCTGCTTGGCAGAAGCCGTATCCTTGGAAGCACGGATAATTTTGATGACTTCATCAATGAAGTCGATGGCAATTTTCAAGCCCTCTAATATATGAGCCCGTTCCTCGGCCTTGCGGAGGTCATAAATGGTACGTCTGGTAATCACGTCCACCTGAAAGTCAATATAGTGCTGTAAAATATCCTTTAAGTTCAGAATCTTCGGCACACCGTTGACAATGGCCAGCATGATAATCCCATAGGTAATTTGCAGCTGGGAATTTTTATAGAGGTTATTCAGTACAATATTCGGGGAAGCCTCTTTTTTGAGGGTAATCTCGATATGCATACCGTTCCTGTCGGAATGGTCGTCAATATTGGCAATTCCCTCGATTTTTTTATCCTTGACCATATCGGCAATACTTTCGACAAGCCGTGCCTTGTTGACCTGATAGGGAAGCTCGGTCACGGCAATTTTATATCTGCCGTTTTTATCTTCAAGGATTTCCGCCTTGGCACGAACCGTAATTTTGCCCCTGCCGGTGGCATAGGCGGCACGAATCCCGCTTTTGCCCATAATCATGCCTGCGGTGGGGAAATCAGGCCCCTTGATATATTCCATCAGTTCTTCCAGTCCGGCATCGGGCGTATCAATCAGAAAATTGACGGCATCCACCACTTCATTCAGGTTATGGGGCGGGATATTGGTAGCCATACCGACGGCAATGCCCGTTGAACCGTTGACCAGCAGGTTCGGAAAACGGGAAGGCAGTACAGACGGTTCTTTTCTGCTGTCATCATAGTTCGGGATAAAATCCACGGTTTCCTTGTCAATATCGGTCAGCATTTCCACACTGATTTTGCTCATGCGGGATTCTGTATAACGGTAAGCAGCAGGCGGATCACCGTCCACCGAACCAAAGTTGCCATGACCGTCCACCAAGATGTACCGCATGGAAAAATCCTGTGCCAGACGCACCAAGGCATCATAAACGGAGCTGTCACCATGGGGATGATACCGTCCCAGCACATTACCGACCGTAGTTGCACATTTTTTGTAGGGCTTGTCAGGGGTCAGATTATCCTCATACTGCGAGTATAATATTCTCCTGTGTACGGGTTTTAAGCCGTCCCTGACATCGGGCAGGGCACGGGATACGATGACCGACATGGAATAATCAAGGAATGATTTTTTCATTTCTCGTTCTATATCCACATTGATAATCTTTGGTTCCATCTCCAATGAAAACACCTCTCTCGTTCAATTAGCAACACAATTCTCTTGGTAGACACTGCGAAATTCGGTAAGCTGCTGTTCTGAAAAGACACGTTTCGGCAAAAACACACTTTCATTCCTGTCGAGGAATACCAACAGGCTATGTTTCCCCTCCACGATGCGATAAATATATTTTTGGGGCAGGTGCAGACTTCTGTTTTCGGCAATGACCTCTATTTTATCGGCATACAGCCTCACTCTTTTCGAGCCGATATGCTTTTGATGGATTTCATAGTAAGCGACTGCCCGTCTTTTCACCAGAAGCGGCTTGATGATGTCATAGTAGCAAACGGCATACAGCCCGCTCAGAATCAATGCGGCAAAACCTGTTTTTTGATAAATGCTGCCGTTCAGATGCAACCATGCCGCCGTGCCGCAGCCTACTGCAATGAGTCCGATGACATACAAAATGATTTTATTTTCCTTTGGTGTCAGATAGTGTTGTTTTTCCAGTGCCTGAAAGACATAATCCTCTTTTGTCACAAGAAAACTCAGCTCCAACATTGTTTTTCACGACCTTTTTCGGCAGCGTTTAGTCATTTCCTTTTGGAAATGCTCTGACACGGCTGTTTGCTGCTGCGGTGACATCTGCTTTTTGGAGATGACCAGCAGGGGTTTTTCCACACCGCCCATCAGAATGAAAGCTCTCTCCGTTTCAATGCAGTCCGTCACCTCTGTATAGTACCGTTTGATGGACTCATATTCATTCTCCATTTCCAGAAAATCACGGTAAATTTTGCAGTGCTGCGGCTTGGACAGCAAACGGGAGCTTTTATAGATATGCTCTCCGTACAGCCGTGCTTTTTTCGGTACAAGAAACAGGTAATACGTGAGCATATACAGACAAATCAGAATGATTACCGATGCCGCCGGAAATCTCCCGAAATCAAACTGTTCTTTCGCCAGTGCATACAGCACGATAGCTCCTGCTCCTCCAAACACGGCGGCTTTCCATCCCCTGCCCGCTTCACTGCCGTACTTCAATTCGTACAGCCGGTAGGCAAAAGCATATTCCTGTATCCTGAGCCTGCTGTCAAATTCGGCAATCAGGGTATTATACATGGTTCTCCCCCATCGTTGCTGCCAGTTGGAGGTACAGTTCTTCACAGTATTTTTTCATATTCAGGGGCTTGAGGGTATCAGCATTCACAAAACCGTGAGTCGTGCTTCCCTCTGCCATGAGCGTGCCGTCCAGAAGCACTCTGTACGAAAACTGTATGCGGGAAGCCGTCAGCTTCTCCACTCTTGTTTCCAGCAGCACTTCCTCTTCATAATGCACAGGACACAAATAATGACATTCCAGACGGGACAGCGGCAGCATGATTCCCTCCCGTTCCAGTTCACTGTAGGAAATGCCCAACATTCTGATAAAGTTCGTTCTGCCCACCTCGAACCATACAGGATACACGGAATGATGGATAATGCCCATCTGATCCGTTTCCGCATAGCGGGCCGTGATGTAAGTTTCATTCTTCACGCTTATTCCTCCGATTCCTCCGGCATGGTTCCCGACAGGAGAATGGCTTTAATTTCGTTATAGACCTCCGGCTCAATGACCCGTTCGGGAATGGCAAAGCTGCGTTCCTCATCGGCATAAATCATGATAATACCGTCAAATTCGGCAATTTCCGCACTGCCGTCCAGTTCGATGCTCCATGCACCGTCCTCTCTGCCGATGTCGATATGGGTCGGGTAAATCTCCGCTTCCACGGTTTTGCCGTCCGCCATGATGTTGGCAAGGCTCTTCATGTGGAAGTACGGCACCAGCCAGATGACTGCAATCATCACAAGACACAAACACCCGAAAAAAAGGTGATAACCGTGATACTGGGAGCGTGTCAGAAAGTAGGTCAGGAAAAAGACAACGGCTGCCAGTCCGAATATCACGCTTTGTGCGATGGCACGGGAACCTTTGGTCTTATACAGCTTGCTGTGGTACAGGCACTGGTACATTTCTTCGGGTGTCAGGGCATAGGCAATTTTGATACCTGTTTCGGGAATTTCATACTCCTCTGCATCATCGTCTGCCACCAATGCCGATTCCGAGACGTCCCATTCGGGATTCTCGTCAGGCTTCTGGTTGTTTTCAATCATTTCCAGCTCATGGGATATATCATCAATGAGCTGTTCATCCCGATGTTCTTCGATTTCATTTCGCCCGGCAGGGTCTTGTTGTTTCATCAGTATTCTCCCTTATACGTCAAGATTTTGTACATATTTGGCGTTTTTTTCAATAAACTCACGTCTTGGCTCCACTTTATCCCCCATCAGGATGGTAAACACCTCGTCAGCGGCGGCAGCGTCCTCCATTTCTACCCGCAGCATGATACGAGTAGCCGGATCCATGGTCGTTTCCCACAGCTGATCGGAGTCCATTTCACCCAGACCTTTGTAACGCTGTATTTCATACTTGCCGCCTAATTCTGCCATAATTTTATCCCGTTCCCCGTCGGAATAGGCATAATGATGTTCCTTGCCCTTGGTAATGCGGTACAGGGGCGGTTGGGCAATATAAACGTGTCCTTCTTCAATCAGCGGACGCATGAAGCGGAAAAAGAACGTCAGCATTAGGGTACGGATATGGGAACCGTCCACATCGGCATCTGCCATGATAATAATTTTGCCGTAGCGGAGCTTGGACAGGTCGATTTCATCGCCGATGCCACAGCCCAGTGCCGTAATGACCGGCATGAGCTTGTCATTGCCGTATACTCTGTCAAGCCGTGCCTTTTCCACGTTCAGCATCTTGCCCCAAAGCGGCAGAATGGCCTGAAAGCGTCTGTCACGTCCGCCCTTGGCAGAACCGCCTGCGGAGTCGCCTTCTACGATATAGATTTCCGTTTCGTTCACATCTCTGGACTGGCAGTCGGCAAGCTTGCCCGGCAGACCGGCTCCTTCCATAGCGGTTTTTCTTCTGGCAAGATCCCTGGCTTTTCGGGCGGCATCTCTGGCACGGGCGGCCATGAGGGCTTTTTCAAAAATCGCCTTGGCAGTCGCAGGATTTTCCTCCAGATATTGTTCCAACTTATCGCTGACCAGTTTATCCACCAATGTGCGGATAGAGGTATTGCCCAATTTTGCCTTGGTCTGGCTCTCGAACTGGGCATCCTTAAGCTTGACGCTGATCACCACGGTCAGACCTTCTCTGACATCTTCACCGCTGAGTCCTTTTTCTCCCTCCTTGAGGATATTGAACTTGCGGGCATAGTCATTCATCACCCTTGTCAAAGCACGCTTGAAACCCTCTTCATGCGTACCGCCGTCATTGGTATGGATATTATTGGCAAAGGACAAAATCAGCTCATTATAGCTGTCATTGTACTGCATGGCAATTTCTGCGGATGCCGTATCGTCCTCATTTTTGGCCTGAAAGTAGATAATATCGGGGTGTATCACATCAAGAGCCCGCTTTTTATGTACATATTCTACAAAGCTGGACACACCGCCCTCATAGCAGAACTGCTGTTCCTGTACATTGCCGGCATCACGTTCATCCCTGAGTACGATATTGACCCCTGCATTCAGGAATGCCTGCTCTCTCAATCTGACGGACAGGGTTTCATAATCGTAAACATCTGTTTCGGTAAAGACTTCCGGATCGGCTTTAAATGTCACGGTGGTACCTGTTTGCTGTCCCTTGCCGATGTTTTGCAGTTCTGTGACAGCGTTGCCTCTTTCAAAACGCTGTCTGTAAACGTCCTTGCCGTCGCAGACCTCCACCTCCAGCCATTCCGAAAGGGCATTGACAACGGACGCACCGACTCCGTGCAGACCGCCTGCCACTTTGTAGCCGCTGCCGCCGAACTTGCCGCCGGCGTGCAGTACCGTGAATACCACCGTTACCGCAGGGATGCCCAGTTTGGGCTGGATTCCGACAGGAATCCCTCTTCCGTCATCATGGACACGAATGATGTTTCCTTGGAGAATCGTCACTTCGATTTTGGTGCAGTAGCCTGCCAGAGCCTCATCAATTGAATTGTC
>ONUD01000112.1 GCA_900320925.1 uncultured Eubacteriales bacterium | reverse complement strand
GGCTATGATGTGGTCATCGTCAACAACAACCCCGAAACCGTTTCCACCGACTTTGACACTGCCGACAGACTGTATTTTGAACCGCTGACCAATGAAGATGTCATGGGGATCATTGCCACTGAAAAGCCCTACGGTGTTGTGGTAGCATTCGGCGGCCAGACCGCAATCAAGCTGACCAAGTACCTGAATGACAACGGCGTGAACATCCTCGGCACCTCCGCCGACAGCATTGACATGGCAGAGGACAGGGAACGCTTTGATGAATTGCTGGAACTGCACCATGTCAAGCGTCCTGAGGGCTTCACGGTCATGACCACCCCTGAAGCACTGGAAGTGGCAGAAAGAATCGGCTATCCTGTACTGATGCGTCCGTCCTACGTGCTGGGCGGTCAGAACATGATTATCGCTTTCAACGAAGCCGACATCAAAGAATATATGGCCATCATCCTTGCCCAGAATATCGAAAATCCGATTCTGATTGATAAATACCTTTCCGGCACAGAGCTGGAAGTGGATGCCATCTGTGACGGCGAGGATATCCTGATTCCGGGTATCATGCAGCACGTGGAAAGAGCCGGTATCCATTCGGGTGACTCCATCGCTGTCTATCCTGCCTGGAACATCAGCGATGAAATGACACAAACCATCATCACCACCTCTAAAAATCTGGCAGTGTCCCTCAAAACCAAGGGACTTGTCAATATCCAGTACCTCATCTATGAAGGCAAGCTGTATGTGATTGAAGTCAATCCCCGTTCCTCCCGAACGATTCCCTATATCAGCAAGGTGACAGGCGTGCCGATGGTCGACCTTGCTACCAGAGCCATGCTCGGTGAAAAACTGGCAGATATGGGCTACGGCACGGGGCTTTACAGACGTTCTCCGTATGTTGCCGTCAAAGTGCCTGTATTCTCCTTTGAAAAGCTTATCAACGTGGACAACCAGCTCGGCCCCGAAATGAAGTCGACAGGCGAGGTGCTGGGCATTGCCAATACGCTGGAAGAAGCCCTCTACAAGGGGCTGATTGCCGCAGGCTACAAAATGACCAAGCAGGGCGGTGTCTTTATCACCGTCAGAAATCCCGACAAGGGTGAAATCGGCGATGTTGCCAAGAAATATGACGAGATGGGCTTCACCCTCTATGCCACCAAGGGAACTGCACAGACCCTCCGCAATTATGGTCTGGATGTCATTGAGGTGGACAAAATCCACGAAAACAGCAGGGAAAATACCCTGACACTCATCGAGAGCGGTAAAATCAACTATGTCATCTCTACCTCCTCCAAGGGCAGGATCCCGACCCGTGACAGTGTCAAAATCAGACGCAAGACTGTGGAACGCAATATTCCCTGCCTGACCTCCATTGATACCGCCAATGCACTGGCAGACTCCCTTAAAAGCAAGTACTCCGAATACAGTACCGAACTGGTGGACATCAATGACATGAGAACCGAAAAGGTCAAACTGCACTTTACCAAAATGCAGGGCTGCGGCAATGACTATATCTACTTCAACTGCTTTGACCAGAAAATCAACAATCCCGAAGGTCTGAGCGTGCGTTTTGCCGACAGAAGATACGGTATCGGCGGTGACGGTGTCATTTTGATTTGCCCGTCCGACGTGGCGGATGCCAAAATGAAGATGTACAACCTTGACGGCAGTGAGGGCAAAATGTGCGGCAACGGTATCCGCTGTGTCGGCAAGTATCTCTTTGACCACCACATGGTACAGGGCGATACCATCACCGTGGAAACCCTCAGCGGCATTAAAACCCTGAAAGCTTACCGTCATGACGGTAATGTGGATGTTCTGCGTGTGGATATGGGCAAGGCGGTGCTGACAGCTTCCGAAATCCCCGTTGCCATCAACAAGTCGAAGGTCATCAACGAACCTGTCACCATCGGCGGTGTGGAATACTATATTACCTGCGTGTCCATGGGCAATCCCCATAGTGTTGTATTCTGCAACAACGTGCAGAAAATCGACCTCGAAAAAATCGGGCCTCTCTTTGAAAACAGTGAACTGTTCCCTGAAAGAGTCAATGCCGAGTTTGTCAAGGTCATTGACGACCATACCATTGAAATGCGTGTATGGGAGCGTGGCAGCGGTGAAACATGGGCTTGCGGAACAGGTGCCTGTGCCGTTGCTGTGGCAGCCGTGGAGAACGGTCTGTGCCGGAAAAACGAACCTATTACCGTCAAGCTCAAGGGCGGCAATCTGATTATTGAATATACCGATGAAACCGTCTACCTGACAGGCTATGCGGAAACCGTATTTGAAGGAGAAATCGAGTTATGACAAGAAAGTATATTTTCGTAACAGGCGGTGTTGTATCGGGTCCTGGCAAGGGCATTACGGCTGCTTCGCTCGGAAGACTTTTGAAAGCCAGAGGCTTGAAAGTAGCCGCACAGAAGCTGGATCCCTATATCAATGTCGACCCTGGTACCATGAGTCCCTATCAGCACGGTGAAGTGTATGTCACCGAGGACGGTGCGGAAACCGACCTTGATCTCGGTCATTATGAACGGTTCATTGATGAAGACCTCAACAAATATTCCAACCTCACGACGGGAAAGGTCTATTCCAATGTGCTGGAAAAGGAACGCAAGGGAGATTATCTGGGGGAAACCGTACAGGTCATCCCCCATATCACCAATGAAATCAAGGATTTTATCTATGCCCTCGGCAAAATCTCCGAAGCCGATGTCGTCATTACGGAAATCGGCGGCACGGTCGGTGACATCGAGAGCCAGCCGTTTTTGGAAGCCATCCGTCAGGTATCCGTGGAAGTCGGAAAAGAAAACAGCCTGTTTGTCCATGTCTGCCTGGTGCCGTACATCAAGGGCAGCGAGGAACATAAATCCAAGCCTGCCCAGCACTCTGCCAAAGAACTGCGTTCCCTCGGCATCAATCCCGATATTATGGTGCTTCGCTGTGATGAACCGCTTGAACCGAGTATTTTCAAGAAAATTGCCATGTTCTGCAATGTCAAGCCCGATTGTGTCATTGAAAACATGACCATCCCTGTTCTCTACCAAGCACCGCTCATGCTGGACAAGGCGAATTTCAGTGATATTGTCTGCCGTGAACTGAAAATTGACGCCCCCAAGCCCGATATGAGCGAGTGGCAGGAAATGCTGGACAGAATCAACTCCCGTGACAAAAAGGTCACGATTGCCCTTTGCGGCAAGTATGTACAGCTTCATGATGCCTATCTTTCCGTGGCAGAAGCCCTGCACCATGCAGGCTATGAAAATCAGGCATTCGTGGAGATCGAATGGGTCGATACCGAACTGATTACGGAATACACGGCAGAAGAGCTTCTCGGTCATGCAGACGGGATTCTTGTCCCCGGCGGTTTTGGCAACAGGGGCATAGAGGGCAAGATCATTGCCGCTCAGTATGCCAGAGAGCATGATATCCCCTATCTCGGCATTTGTCTGGGAATGCAGACTGCTGTCATTGAGTATGCCCGCAACGTGCTGGGCTTCAAGGATGCCCATTCCGGCGAGTTTGCGGAACAGAGCCTGCATAAGGTCATTGACCTGATGCCTGACCAGAAAGGCATTGTGGACATGGGCGGTACCATGCGTCTGGGAGCCTATCCCTGCAAAATACGCAAAAATACCATCATGAGCAGAGCTTACGGTGTTTCCGAAATCAAGGAACGCCACCGCCACCGCTATGAATTTAACAATGCCTTCCGCAGTCAGTTTGAAGAAAACGGCATGGCTATCACAGGTACCTCTCCGAACGGACTGTTAGTAGAGGCCGTCGAGATTCCTGCCAACCGCTTCTATATCGGTGTGCAGTACCATCCCGAATTCAAGAGCCGTCCCAACCATGCTCATCCGTTATTCCGTGAATTTGTCAAAGCCAGTCTGGTAAAATGAATATAACAACAGGGCAGTACGAAAAAGTACCGCCCTGTTTTGGATTACACAATCATTTCTGCCGCCTTGATACCGTCCACAGCCGCCGAGATAATACCGCCCGCATAGCCTGCCCCCTCTCCGCAAGGGTACAGCCCCCTGCATGACACCGACTGCATCCGGCTGTCACGCAGGATACGCACCGGAGAAGAACTGCGGCTTTCCACGGCTGTCAGAACGGCATCCCCGTCTGCAAAGCCGTGAAGTTTTTTGTCCATGAGAAGCATCCCCTCTTTCAGGGAGTCTGTCATCCATGCAGGCAGACAATTGTGCAGATCTGTCAGTGTATAGCCTGGCTGATAGCTTGGCACAACAGAGCCGATAGCAACCGTTTTTTGCCCTTGCAGGAAATCACATACCCGCTGTACAGGAGCATGGTAGTTTTCACCGCCTGCACGAAAGGCAGTTTCTTCCAACTGCCGCTGGAGCTGTATGCCTGCCAAGACCTCCTCACTGCCAAAGTCCTCAGGAGTGACATTGGTCAGCAGGGCGGCATTGGCATTGGTTTTGTCACGGGCAAATTCACTCATACCGTTGGTGACAAGCCTGCCTTGCTCACTTGCCGCCGCTACCACACTGCCCCCCGGACACATACAAAATGTAAATACCCCTCTTTGGGGCAAATGTACGGCTAATTTGTAATCTGCCGCTGACAGACAGGGGTGATTCCAGAATGTCCCATACTGGCTTTGATTGATATGTTCCTGCAAGTGTTCGATACGCACCCCCATGGCAAAGGGCTTCTGTTCCATGGCGATTCCCGTATCCCTCAGCATGGCAAAGGTATCTCTGGCACTGTGACCGATGGCAAGAATCACATGGTCGGTTTCCATTGAAAATGCAAAATCGTGTTTTCGCAATTCCACGGCAGTGACCGCACCGTTGACAATTTGCAAGCCCGTCAATTGGGTTTCAAACCAATATTCTCCGCCCAGTGCCAGAATGGTCTGACGGATATTTCTGACAGTCGTTTTCAGCATATCCGTACCGATATGCGGCTTGGCAAGATAAAGGATTTCCTTTGATGCACCGTGTGCGGCAAATTCCATGAGAACCTTGCGGATACGTGAATCTTTCGTACCTGTGTTCAGTTTGCCGTCAGAAAACGTGCCGGCACCGCCTTCTCCAAACTGCACGTTGGAAGTTTCGTCCAGTATACCGCCGTTCCAGAAAGTACGGACATCTTGGGTACGGCTGTCTACATCACGCCCTCTTTCGATGATGATGGGTTTTTGACCGCACTGTGCCAGTATCAGGGCGGCAAACAGTCCGCAGGGGCCACTGCCGATAATGACAGGTCTTTTCGCAAGCGTTCCGCCTTTCGGCAAATCATATCGGTATTCCTCCACAAGCACGGCATTCCTGCATTTTCGGACAATGCTTTTTTCATGGTCGGCTTTGACATCTAATGCCGCCGTGAAATGGACATTGTCCTTTTTGCGTGCGTCCACGCTTCTTTTATAAAGCGAAACGGACTGTATGTCCGATACAGGGATATTGAGTTTTTTGGCAGCCGCTTTTTTCAGACTCTGCTCGTCATAGTCCAGTGCCAGAGCCACTTCATTCAGTCTTATCATGTTTTTACCGCCTTTCCGACAAGAATACCGCTTCCAAAGGCAAAATGCAGGTTATAACCGCCGCAGTCGCCGTCCACATCTAACAGTTCGCCGCATACATACAGATTTTTGACATTTTTTGCCATCAAGGTATCTGCATGGAGATATTTTGAAGAAATGCCTCCTGCCGTGACCTGTGCCGACTGATAGCCGTCACCCGATACGGGGGTAAAGGCAAAATGTTTGACGGTATGGGCAAGTGTTTGTATATCCCGTTCCGACAGATCACGGCAAGGCTTTTTGGCAAGTCCGCAGGACTGCACAATGACTTGTGACAGCTTTTTGTGCAAAGCTCCTGACAGAATGTCAGACGTGTCCGCAAATAATTTTCGGCATTGGTACAGGTAACGGCAAAGTTCCTTTTCGGAGTAGTCTTTCATCACGTCTATTTCAATGGAGGTGTGTGGCTGATAAGCCCATCTTGCGGTTTCAAACACGCAAATGCCCGATATGCCATAGTCTGTAAACTGGATTTCTCCGTCACGGGAGAGGATTGGTTTGCCGTTGGAAAAGAGCGTGACGCTTCCCTTGGCACGGACACCCTTTAATAGTTTATATTTTTCTTTGGTGAAAACGGGGCAGAGGGCAGGCTGTAGGGGTGTTGAGAAGATACCGAATGGTTGCAGAAGCTGATACCCTGTATCATTGCCGCCGAGGGAGGGGGAGGCTTTGGAGCCTGTTGCCAGCACTACATTTTCTGCCTGTATCGTCATCCTGTCGGAGATGATTTCAAAGATACCTTTTTTCTTTTTAATGTCGGTGATGGCAAATTCGCAGAGTTCCTCTACCTTCCGTCTTGCACACGCCGCCCGCAGAGCGTCCAGTACCGTTGATGCCTGATTGCTGTAAGGATAGACCCTGCCGTCCTCCTCGTCACGGAACAGGACACCCATCTGACCAAAAAACTGCTCGCAGTCTTTGGGGGAGAAACGTGACAAAACAGAGTGTATCAACGCTTCATCGCCGTGGTAATGGGAAGCGGAAGCATTCCGATTGGTGATATTACAGCGTCCGCTGCCTGTGGCAAGGAGTTTTCTGCCGACCCGTGCCTGCCGTTCCAGAATCACCGTACTGCCGCCGCAGGTCACGGCACACGCAAGTCCTGCCGCACCGCCGCCAATAATGGCTGTTGTTACTTTCTTCATAGGGACTGACCTTTCTTTTTGATTCGCAGTTCTTTAAAAAAGCCTGACAGCAGTGCGGCACACTCTTCTTCGAGGATACCGCCGATGACAACAGGCTTATGATTGTAGGGCAGGGCAAACAGGTTGATAACGGATTGGCAGGAGCCTGCTTTGTAGTCATACGAACCGTAGACAAGCCTTTTGATACGGGAGTTGATAATTGCTCCTGCACACATGGGACACGGTTCGAGGGTGACATATAAATCACACTGCCATAACCGCCAGCCGCCTAAATGCTGACAAGCTTCGTTGATTGCCGACAGTTCCGCATGGTAGAGGGCATTTTTGCCTGTTTCACGCCTGTTGAAGCCTGTGCCGACAATTTCGCCGTCTTTGACAACGACCGCACCGATGGGAACTTCCTCAATGGCATAGGCTTTTTTCGCTTGTTCTATGGCACATCTCATGAAATATTCGTCATCCATCCGATAATCACCACCTCTGATACAAATGTCCAAAATAAAGGTTGTTGGAATGTCGTTTTTATGGCTGTTCCGCTGACGGAAAGACGGAGCAGCTCTACTTTTCTTCGATAGACCATCATGCCCGACAACAATAGGAGCAGTATCATGCCTGCATGGAACAGCAGAATGAAATTGACATTGTAAAAGGCATGGAACAGTACCGATACGGCATTGTTGCAAAAATGCACGAGCATGGAGGGAATCAAAGAACCTGTTGCCTGCCGTATACAGCCGAGCAGGAGTCCTGTCAGGAAGGCAAACAGGATTTTGGACAGATTGCCGTGCATCATGCCGAATACCAGTGCGGACATGACAACGGCAAAGCCGTCCCCGTATTCTTTGAGCCTGCCCATGACAAACCCTCTGAAAGCGACTTCCTCGCACACCGCAGGACATACGGCAACCGCAAGCAATAACATACTGATACCATACAGATCCGTTCTGTCAGGGAGAGCCGTTTCACCGCTTCCCATGAACGGGAACAGTGCTGTCAGAATCACCATGACCAGATTGATGACCATACAGCCGCTAAAGCCTGTCAGCACCAACAGTGCATTGTCAAAGGAACCAAGCTTTTTGTCATATTGCCGGATACAGCGTTTCAGACTGCCGCAGGAGCAGAGCCATGCCAGTATCGGCATGGATAAGACAGTCACTGCCATCAGCGACAGCATATAAGAGGTAAACTCCTCATGCAGACCAAGCAGGTAGGTGACCATACCGAGTGTCAGGTTCAGTATCATGCCCGCTGTGCCGAACAGAAAGACCGCTCCCATCAGAGCAGGTTGGAGGCAGCCAGCATGGCGGCAAGCTTGCCTGTATGGAAGTTCAGAGAGCCTTGCATCCAGACGGCATAGGGTTCTCTTAAAGGAGCATCTGCCGATAATTCAATGGAAGAGCCGAGGGTAAATGCCCCTGCCGCCATAATGACCTTGCTGTCATAGCCGGGCATATCCCACGGTTCGGGCGTGACAAAGGAGTCAATCGGGGAAGCCTGCTGGATTCCCTGACAGAAACGTACCAGTCTGTCGGCATTTTCCAGTAAGACCGCTTGGATAATATCGCCCCTGACTTCATCATAGCGGGGTGTCACCCGATAGCCCAGAATTTCATAAAGTGCCGAGGTAAAGATGGCAGTCTTGACAGCTTCCCCCGTGACATGGGGGGCATGGAACGCACCCATGAACAATTCTCTGCTGCTGCCAAGGGTACAGCCGATTTCCTTGCCTGTACCCGGGGTGGTCAGGCGGTAGCTGCAAGCTTCGACTAACTTTTTTTTGCCTGCAATATAGCCGCCTGTGGGAGCAATGCCGCCGCCGGGGTTTTTAATCAGAGAGCCTGCCATCAGGTCAACACCGACCTGTGCCGGTGTCATGGTTTCTACAAACTCCCCATAGCAGTTATCCAGCATGACAATACAATCGGGTGCCAGTTCATGGGCAAGCTGGGCAATTGCCCCGATTTCCTTGACCGTCAGTGTCGGACGCAGGGAGTAGCCTCTGGAACGCTGGATATAAACCATTTTGGTATCGGGCTTGACAGCTTTTTTCATGCCCTCAAAATCGACGGTTCCATCTTCAAGCAAATCGACCTGTTGATAATGGATTCCAAACTCCTTGAGAGATCCGGAGGATTCCCCGTTCATGCCGATGACCCCCTGCAAGGTATCATAGGGCGTGCCTGTCACGGAAATCATGGTGTCATTTGGTCGTAATACGCCGAACAGTGCCACTGTGAGGGTATGTGTACCGCTGGCAAAATGGTGTCTGACAAGAGCGTCCTCCGTGTCAAAGACCTCTGCAAACACCTGGTCAAGTGCTTCTCTGCCTTTATCGCCGTAGCCGTAGCCCGTTGAGCCTGCAAAACAGCTTTCACTGACACGGGCATTCTGAAAGGCTTTCAGCATTTTGTGCTGGTTATATTCCGTGATTTCATCGGTTCTTTCGAGATAGGGCTTGCAAAGCTCCATGGCTTTTTCGGAAGCTTGCAGGATTTTGTCATCAATCTGATAAAACGGTGTCATGGTTCTTTCCCCTTTTGATATAAAATTTTCCTTTGTTTTCAAATCCCAATGATTGGTAAAAATGCTCGTTTTCCCCTTCATCACGCATGATGAAAATGCTTCTGTCATGCAGTAAACTGCAAAGTGCCTTGACACACTGCCCTCCATAGCCCGAATGTCTGAAAGCTGGCTTTGTTGCCACTGCTCCTATCACAGCACAATGCTTTGACTGTGCTATGGTCATTGCCGTTGCCGCCAACTTGTCCTTTTCATGCACTCCTACACATAAAGCCGTTCCATGTCTGATTTTATGCGACATATCCAAGAGGAAATCTTCGTAGGCAGGGACTTCAAACGTATCACTTTGACAGCTTTGCAAAAGCCGGTACACTTCTTTCCAATCGGGATTGCTTTCCGCCTTGACATTTTGATGCGGGGGAGCTTTCTCCATGACAATGCCACTGTAACTGTCAGAAAAAATCTCCCTTTCGGAAAGCACACTGGAAAAGCCTGTCATCTGCAAAAATTCCGTCAGTTCGGCAACGTCTGTTTTGGCAGTTGCCTGTACCGTGTAATCACCGTAATAGGCGGCAATCGCCGTAACAGGTTCCGTGCCGTCATACTGTAGCCAGAAGCGGGCAAACGGGTATGACAATCCGTAGCTGTCAAACAGACAGGCAATCTTGCAGGCATACAGATTTTTTTCATTGGCAAGTGTCCGCAAGTCTGTGACCCTCGCAGGTGTGACGCAAAAAATCATGACAGAATCCTTTCAGCGGTGTATTGGACGGTTTCAAAAACGGCTTCCATATCTTCTACGCTTGCCAGACTGCTGGAAGAGTGAATGTATCGGCATGGCAAGGAGATGGCAATGGTACGGACACCGCCCCGTGAACAGTGAATCGCCCCTGCATCATTGCCGCCTGCAATCATGGTTTTAGTTTGTGTTTTCGCAGGAGCGGACATGGCAATCTGATAATACGCTTTATCATAGATGGTTGACCTGTCCCGATAGGACACGACTGCCCCGCCGCCGACAAGGCATACCCGTTTTTCGTCCTCCGCAAAGGGAACATCAGCGGCAGTGGTGGCTTCTACCACAATGGCACAATCGGGATTGATGGTATAAGCGGCGGCTTTTGCTCCCCTTAGCCCGATTTCCTCCTGCACCACAAAGCTGAAATGCATATCATACGGCAGTTCCCGTTTCAGCATTTCTATCAGCACCAGACACCCGAAACGGTCATCAATGGCTTTGGCGATGATTCTTCCGTCTTGCTTCTCATACGGACTGTCAAATACGACCATATCCCCCAGACAAACATACTGTTCGGCATCTGCTTTATCTTTGGCACCGATGTCAATGCAAAGACTGTCCATTTTGGGTACTTTCTTCCGTTCATCGGCATTTAACAGGTGGACAGGTTTGGCATTGATGACACCTGCCACTTTCTGTTTGCCGACCTTCACCTGCTTGGCAAAGACAGCACTGTCGTTAATACCGCCTACACCGGCAAATTTCAGTGTGCCGTCCGATTGGATATCCGTGACAATAAAGCCTACTTCGTCCATATGTGCTGATAACAGAAGTTTTTTCTTTGGCGAAAGTCTGCCCTTCTTGAAGGCAAGGATGTTGCCCATATTGTCAACGGTGATACTGTCGGCATAAGGCCGGATTTCTGCAAGAATGATGTCCCTGACCTCTTCTTCAAAGCCTGACGGTGCATCAGCCTTGCACAGTCTTTCCAAAAGTGTATCGTCAAGCATGGCGGACACCTCCCTCCTGTACATAAACCGCAAGCAGTTCTGCGGCTTTTTCCATATCTTCCACGGAAACGACTTCGACTTGTGTATGCATATTCTTTTCGGGAATGGAAATACAGCCCGTCATGATACCGTCCCTTGCGGCGGAAATCTTGTCGGCATTGGTGCCTGTTGAGCCGCCGCATACCTCATAGTCACACGGGATTTCCAGACGTTTGGCGATTGCCTTTATTTTGTCAGTCACTTTCGTGGAAAGGACAGGGGAAATACTGACAATGACCCCACAGCCAATCTTGCCGCTTTTTTCATCGGGTACACCGTCCTGCTTGGCAAACCCCACATCGACAACGATTGCTTCATCGGGATTCAATGTATAAGCAGAGATGCCGGCTCCTAACTCGCCTGTTTCCTCCTGCACCGAAAATACCAGTGACAGCCGGCAGGGAAGTGTTTTTTCTTTGAGAAGCTCCGCACATCGTACCAGTACGGCACAGCCTGCACGGTTGTCAAGTGCCGATACCGCCACTTGATGGTGGAGCAGCTCCCTGAACACACTGCACACGATAATCGTATCGCCGAGAGATACCAGTTCTTTCACCTGTTCGGCGGGCAGTCCTGTATCAATCCAGATATTGTCCTTGGAAAGTTCCGTGTCATTTTGGGAGAGATGGGGAGGCATGGTGCAGACAACCCCTAGCACAGTTTTCTTTCCCCGTACTTTCACGGCACTGCTTGGCAAGGTACGCAGGTCAATGCCCCCGACAGGCTCTGCCTTGAGGAAGCCCGCTTCATTGATATAGGTGACAACCAGACCGATTCTGTCCATATGGGCATCTAACATGATATGCCTGTCAGCATTCCTGTCCCCCATTGTGACCAGTATGTTGCCCATGGCATCCGCAGACACTTCTGCAAAGGTGCCTGTCAGTTCTCTGATGACTTCCAGCATTTCGGATTCATTGCCCGAAACACCCCTGTCAATGCAAAGTTTTTTTAACAATTCTTTCATTTCTTACCATTCCTTCCATTCAACTGCCACCCTATCATACCACAAAATTCCCCATTTGTCTATGAAACTTGATAGACGCATGAAAAATCATGATTTCACATTTGTATTTTCCGACATAATATGATAGTATATAAGTGTATCAATCTTTTGGAGGGGAAGCCTATGACCAATCAAACAAGTGCCGTGATACTGGCAGGCGGCGAGGGCAAGAGAATGCACTCCCAACGTCCCAAAGTCATGGCAGAGGTACTGTTCAAGCCCATGCTCAAATGGGTCATCGATGCCGCAAGGGAAGCGGGCATTGACGATATATGCGTCGTCACGGGAAGCAGGCATGAATTTGTGGAGTCCTATCTGGATACCCTGCCGTTTGAGGTCGAGAGAGTCTTTCAGGCACAGCGGCTCGGTACGGGTCATGCCGTGATGATGGCAGAGTCGTTTCTGGAAAGACACAGGGGCAGTGATGTGTTGATTCTCAACGGAGATGCTCCGTTTATCAGTGCCGATACCATCAGGGAAGCATGGACTGCCCATCAACAAACAGGCTGTACTGTCATCTCGGCAGAAATTGACAATCCCACAGGCTATGGCAGAATCGTGCATGAAACGGCTGACAATACGCTTAAAGCCATCGTGGAGGAAAAGGAAGCGACGGATGCCATTCGGAACATCAAGGAAGTCAATTCGGGAGCTTACTGGTTCAAGGTAGATGCTCTGTTGGAGGCTCTGCGGAAAGTGCAGAAAAGCGAAAAAACAGGGGAATACTATCTGACAGACACCGTTGCCCTTATCAAACAGACAGGCAAAACCGTATTAGCCTACAAAGCTAACAATGCCGATTCCGTTCTCGGTGCCAACGACTGTATCCAGCTTGCCCGACTGAACGAAATTGCCAGAAAACGGGTGCTGGAACAGCACATGAAAAATGGGGTCAATATCCCCTGCACCGATGGCGTTATCATTGGTACCGATGTGACCATTGCCGCCAATACCG
>ONUD01000051.1 GCA_900320925.1 uncultured Eubacteriales bacterium | reverse complement strand
GAACTGAACGATGCCGCACTCTCTTTTGAACCTGAAACGTCTGTGGCACTGGGATTCGGATTCCGATGCGGTTTTCTGGGACTGCTTCACATGGAGATTATTCAGGAGCGTCTGGAAAGGGAATATAACCTTGACCTGATTACCACGGCACCAAGCGTTATCTTCCGTATTACCCGCAATGACGGCACGGTGGAAATGATTGACAACCCTACCAATTATCCCGACCCATCGCAGATTACCAAAGCCGAAGAACCGATGACCGATGCCCATATTTATGCACCGTCGGAGTATGTCGGCAATATCATGGAATTGTGTCAGGACAGGCGTGGCGTATTCAAGGATATGAAATACATTGACGCTGACCGTGTGGATATCCACTATACCCTGCCGCTGGCAGAGATTATTTACGACTTTTTCGATACCTTGAAATCTCGTACAAGGGGCTATGCTTCTTTTGACTATGAGTTGGCAGGCTATGAAGAATCCAAGCTGGTAAAGCTCGATATGATGCTCAACGGCGAAATCGTAGATGCTCTGTCATTCATTATCCATGCGGACAAGGCATACAGCCGTGCGAGAAAGATGGCGGAAAAGCTGAAAGAGAAGATTCCAAGACAGTTGTTTGAAGTGCCGATACAGGCGTGTATCGGCGGCAAGATTATTGCCCGTGAAACGGTCAAAGCCATGCGGAAAGACGTGCTGGCAAAGTGCTACGGCGGTGACATTAGCCGTAAGAAAAAACTGCTTGAAAAACAGAAAGAGGGCAAAAAACGAATGCGTCAGTTAGGCACGGTGGAAGTGCCGCAGGAGGCATTTATGGCAGTCCTGAAGCTTGATACAGATTGATGGGGAGAATTTTATGAAAAAGACAGTATTACTCTTTAATTTTAATGAAACAAGACTTCCGCTCGTGAAAAGAGCCGTCATGCCGCTGAAAACGGGCGTGAAAGTCATTGACAAAAAAGATTTCCATCAGGTACTGGGGTATCTGGCAGAAATTCCCGGCTTTCAGAGCATTGACGGAGAAGCAGAGGAAACTTTTGAGGAAGAAATGCTGGTGATGGCAGGCTTTACCCGAAAGGACATTGATGAACTGATACGCTCCCTGAAAAAGCACGGGGCAGGCAGGGTTGACCTGAAAGCCATTCTTACTCCTACCAATGCCCTTTGGGACTGTAACAGGCTTTACAAAGCTGTCAAGGCTGACCATGAAGCAATGCATCAATCATAATGTACTATACGTATTTGCTGCAATGTCAGGACGGGTCAATTTATACGGGTATCGCCGCTGATGTGCGGAAACGGTTTTTACAGCATTGTGCAGGCAAAGGGGCAAAGTATACCCGTTCCCATAAGCCTGACAAAATTCTTGCCGTATTCGGCAGTGCTGACAGGGCGGCGGCTTCCCGACTGGAATATTACATCAAGCACCTTTCCAAAAAGGATAAACAAGCCATTGTACAGCGGCAGGAGCTTTCCATTCTTGCCGATAAGCTGAATGTAAAAGACTATACGGCGGTGACATGATTGACGGACATTTATGAAATTTTGAAAAAATACTACGGTTATACTGCTTTCCGAAAAGGACAGGAGGAGATTATCAAAAGTCTGCTTGCGGGACAAGATACCCTTGCGGTCATGCCGACAGGAGCAGGAAAATCGCTTTGCTATCAGATACCTGCTCTGTGCTTGGAGGGCATTACTATCGTGATTTCACCGCTGATTTCCCTTATGCAGGATCAGGTAAGGTCATTGATTGCAATGGGTGTCAGGGCGGCTTATCTCAACAGCTCCCTGACACCCCGACAAATGGAACTGGCAATGTACAATGCGGCGAATGGCGTGTATAAAATCATCTATGCCGCTCCCGAACGGCTTGAAACGGAAAGTTTTTTGCAGTTGGTACAGCGTCAGGAGGTTTCCCTGCTGGCAGTGGACGAGGCACACTGTATTTCTCAGTGGGGGCATGATTTCCGTCCGAGCTATATGCAAATTGCCGATTTCATTGCCAAAATGCCCAAGCGTCCTGTGGTGGCGGCATTTACCGCTACGGCAACCGACAGGGTGAAACAGGATATTGTCAAAAATCTGCACTTGAAAGACCCGTTTCGGCTGGGATTGGGATTTGACAGGGAGAATCTGTATTTTGGTGTATACAAACCCTTGGACAGAACACAGTTTGTTCTGGACTATCTCCGCACCCATTCCGAACAATCGGGTATTGTCTACTGCTTGACACGTAAAAACGTGGACGAATTGACAGCCGTTCTTCAGGAAAACGGGATTTCTGCCCTGCCGTATCATGCCGGCATGGGCGACAGGGAGAGGGCTTTTCATCAGAATGAGTTTATCTATGACCGTGCAAGAGTCATTGTTGCCACGAATGCTTTTGGCATGGGGATTGACAAGCCCGATGTGCGGTATGTACTCCATTACAATATGCCCGCCAACATGGAGGACTACTACCAGCAGGCAGGGCGTGCAGGCCGTGACGGAGAAGCGGCGGAATGTATTCTCTTGTACAGTGCCAGAGATGTGCGTATCAATCAGTTCTTGATTCAAAAAAGTGAGGAAAGCGAAAATGCCGACCCTGAGGAGGTCGCAAGGCATATACAGATACAGCTGGAAAAATTGAAGCAGATGACCTTTTATTCGACCTCTGCAACAGTCTGTCTGCGGAAGCGGATACTGAACTACTTTGGAGAGCATTTCAACCCTCCCTGCGGCAATTGCAGTATCTGCCGTCATGACAGTGAAAAACGCTATGCAAAAATCGGTCTTTCGGCAGACGGTAAAAAACTATTTGTAGATGAAGCACTGCTGGGCAGACTGGAAAAACAGCGTGCCGTACTTGCCAATCGTGCAGGAGTGCCTGCTTATGCCGTATTCAGTGATACTGTTTTGAGAGAGTTGTCTGCCTGCCGTCCGAGAACCGTGCAGGCATTGTCGAAAATCAGCGGTCTGGGAGAAGTAAAAATCCAACGCTACGGGCAGGAATTAGTGAATGTTATCAATACCTATGAACAGGAAGCGGATTTTTGAAAGGAGAAAATTTGATGGAGAAAAAAACAGGATGGCGTAAAGCTTTGAAAATCATAGGCATGATTTTATTATCTTTGTTGCTATTGCTGGTGGTGGCGGTTGTTGGAATTTTTGTAACCGACAAGGTGCTGGATCATCAGGAATGGGAAAAGCTGGAACAGGCAGGCTATGTCAATCGGGTGTCGATTGGAAGCCATCAGCTGAATGTCTGCATGAGGGGCGATGAAAACGCAAAGTATACCATTGTGTCCCTGCAAGGGCTGAATGCCATGGCCAATGCCGTTGAACTGGAACCGCTGATGGACAGGGTGAAAGACTGCCGTTTTGTACTGGTTGACCGTTCGGGGTACGGCATGAGCGAGGATACAGGTGAAGCACAGACCGTGGAACAGGTAGTTTCGGATTATCGTACTGCACTGAAAAACAGTGGCATTTCCGCCCCATATATCCTGATGGGACACTCTTTCGGAGGGGTGTATGAATCCTACTGGCAGCAGCATTATCCTGAGGAAATCAAAGCCGCCATCTATCTTGACCCTACACAAATCGGTTCTCTGGATACCGTGGGGGAGGATATGCAGAGCCGTCATGCCGATTTTGGGATGCATTTGGAAACATTGTGCGTGAAGCTGGGGTTTGACAGGCTGGTTTTTGACCCTGCCCAATACATTGTTGACCTTCCCGAAAAACAGCAGGAATATGCGACAATCCTGTGGCGGTGCAGTGCCAGAAGTTGGGCGGTATGTTCGGAGGAGGACTGCTACTTTGAGAACGTGAAGAAGACCTTTGATTCCCTGTCACCGAACCAGATTCCCAAGCTTTACATTGATGCCGGCAAATATACCAGAGAAGACGTGATAGCGGATATGGATTATGCCAAACAAATCAGGAAAAAAGCCGGACTGCCTGCTCCTGAGTACGATATTTCCGAAGACATGGTTGATGACCAGTTTGTTCAGGAATTGAAAAACTTTTTTGAAACCAATATCAAAGCTTATATGGAAAAGCTGGGGAATGTCACTTATCGGAATATTCCGGGTGACCACAGTATCTTTAAACACAAGCCGGACGAGGTGGCAGAGGCAGTCAATGAGTTTTTGGGAACGCTTGCATGATGGGGTGAAGAGAGAGTGCAGTTTTTTTTGATGAACAAGGACGTGGAAGTTTTGTCTTTCACTATTGACAGTACTTCGGGACTGGAGGTTATCAGTTCCGTTGCAATGAAGCGGGCAGACCTGCTGCCGCTGTCACTGCGTATCACAAAATCCTTGCAGCACTGGCTTGACAGCAGACTGATTCTTTCCCACAGGCACGATGTCAGGGCAATGTTCAGGGCATTGGGAGTCAATACACTGTCGGACATTATTCTATGTACGAACTGCATTTCTCTATTTGATACCTATTGGGTCAAGAGTGCCTTGCACCCGAAAAAAAAATGGAATGCCGTTTCGCCTTACCGCAATCCCCTGAACAGAACAATTGCAGAGTTTTCCTTTACGGGTTCAAGGGTGAACGGCAAACGGATTACACATTCTCCCGACCTGTCCACAGGCGGTAATTTTCCGAAATGCTGGAAAAAAGTCGATGGAGAGATATACCTCTATAAAGCAGGTTCGAGCGG
>ONUD01000106.1 GCA_900320925.1 uncultured Eubacteriales bacterium | reverse complement strand
TTGGAAGAGGTGGGGGAGGTCTTCAATGTCACCCGTGAACGGATCCGCCAGATTGAAGCGAAGGCTCTCCGCAAACTCCGTCATCCCAGCCGCTCCAAAAAACTGAAAGATTTTTTGGACTGACAGTTATGTTTGACCCGAAAAATCACCCCTCGGCAGCGTGCAGAACACGTTGCCGAGGGGTTGTTTTAGTTTGCCCGAAATCGTTCGGAAAAGGGAAATATGCCAAGACAAATTGACGATAAAAGATGTTAAAAATTGTTAATAATCACGTTTTTAATATGTGGTTATTGACAGTGCGGTTGGGGGGGGATAAACTAAAATTACAATAGGGGTACTTTGAGGATGGTATCAGAAAACAACTGCGGAGTGTGTTTGGGGGTTACGGTTCCATGATGAATCGTCCCTGCCTGTTCCAAGCATTCAACAATGTACCCGAAATGAAAAAACGGAAGGAGTCCTACCAATGAACTGTAAGAACAATTCTATGATCAAGAGATTGCTTTCTGCCACGCTCAGCTTGACGGTTGCATTCGGAGCTTCAGCGGTCACTCTGCCGGCTCTTATCAACGCGGGCAACATTGAAGCAAGTGCGGCGTCAACAGGCATCTCGATCAACGCGACCTCGGTGACACTTTATGCCATGGATGACTGGGCAAACCAGTACATCTCCATCCCCTCGACCTATCGGACACGCTTTCAGCTGAAAGTGACGGGAGCTTCCAAGGTGACCTATTCCACCAATTCAAGCTATCTCTCTGTGTCGGATAAGGGGCTGATTGAGCCGAAGTATACCGTTACCTACTGGTACAATCAGGGCGGCTGGAGCGTTGGCTATTCTACCCCCGACCCCAACCAGACACCCTCCAGCATCTCCAAAACCATTGATTTCAAGCCTGCAACGGTGACTGTCAAAGCAGATGACAAGACGTTTACGGTTAATGTTGATCTCAAAGACTATGTGGACGTTTATGTCGAGAAAGTCATGGATGACTATGTGAAAGCCAACATTAAGTCTACCATGTCAACCTACGAAAAGTGTGTCAAGATTGCAGAGTTCATTGCGGCAAGAAACTATGACGCTCACTACTGCTCGGCATCGGGTCTGATCGTGGCAGGCGGTGCAGACTGCTGGGGAGCTACCGACACAGCCATCCGTCTTGCCCAAAAAGCAGGCCTCCAGTCCTGGGTCAGAAACGGCAACAGAGATCCGCTCTCCGGTTCGGGACATAAAAATGCCATTGTGTATGACAGCAAGGAAATCTATATCATTGAAGCCGGCTATCAAGGCAAGGCACCCCGATACTATGAGGTGCAAAAGAGAACTTCATTCTGGAGTTACCGCAGTGCCAGCACAGGCGACGGCATAGAACTGTATCAGTATGACGGCGAAACCATGCCCGAAGTACTGACCGTTCCTTCCACGGTGGATGGAAAAAAGGTTCTGGGTCTTGGCTACAACTTTATCTCCATGAGCAGGGATGTGAAGCAGGTCGTTCTGCCGGATACCCTCAAGTATATCGGCACCAATGCCTTCTACGGCTGTTCCTCTCTTGAGAAAATCAACTTCCCCGCAGGTCTTGAAACTATCGAACAAAGAGCTTTCGGCGAATGTTATAACCTCAAAACGGTTTCTTCAGCCAACAGCAACATCAAATTTGTCAGCGGCGTGATCTATAACGGCACAACCGCCGTAAGCTGCCCCCATGGAGAAAATGTCAGCCTCCGCAGCGGCACTAAAGTGATCGGTACAGGTTCGTTTGCGTATAACAATAAGCTCCAGTCTGTCGTGATTCCGTCATCGGTAGAATCCATCGAAGAGGGTGCCTTCGCTCAGTGCTACAACTTCAGCAGCCTGACAATTAAAAGCACCAAGCTGACTTCTATCGGTTCCTATGCTCTTGCGTACAACAAGCTGAAATATATCATGCTTCCTGATTCCGTTACTACCATCAGTGCCCATGCCTTCGACACTTACAGCGGCAATAATGCCGATATGCTTCTTGTCGGCAAGGCAGGCGGTGCCGTTGAAACCTATGCCAAGAATAACGGTCATGCTTTCCTCGATTCTGCCAAGGCAGTCAAAAATACAACGACTGTCAATGCCACAACCGTGACACAAGGCAGTACGGTGACGGTCAAAGCGTCCTATACAGGCGGCAAGGCTCCTTATACAGTTGAGGGCTATTACCGCTATCAGACCGACTCCAAGCTTTCTGATAACAAAATCCCTGCCAACGGCAACTCCTTCTCTTTCAAGGCAGAAAAGACAGGCTGTTATGTGGTTACCACCGTTGTTACGGACGGCTATGGCATGAAACAGGAGAAAACCATCAATGTGACTGTCAAGAGTACCCTTGCCAACAATTCGACGATTTCCGCTACCACCATTACCAAAGGCAAAAAACTCACGGTGACAGGCAAGGCAACTGGCGGAAACGGCGGCTACACCTATGCCCTTGAACAGAAAAATGCGAACGGTACATGGAAAACCATCCGTGCTTACAGCACGACTGCTGCAATGACCTATACAGGTACCACGGTAGGTACCGTCTATCTCCGTGCAGCAGTCAAAGACTCCAAGGGTACGGTCGCTTACAAGAACTTTACCGTCAAGGTCAA
>ONUD01000104.1 GCA_900320925.1 uncultured Eubacteriales bacterium | reverse complement strand
GTATTTTTGCCGGGTGGACAGATGGGAACAGCAGCAGTTGGATGAAGATGAATTTCTGGCAGTGGAGAAGATTCCCCTGCAAAAGGCTGTAGAAATGGTGCTGAACAATGAACTGCCCGATGCCAAGACACAGGCGGCAGTCCTGAAAACGGCCATGTTGTATCAAAGGCTGGTGCAAAGGCATGATTAACCCCATCGTGATTATCATTACCATTTCACTGATCTTGTCAGTGCTGGTAATCTGTGTCATCAACCGCCCCAAAAAACCGATTATCACCGGAACACTGCTTTTTATTCTGATAGGCTATGTGGTCATCACCTTTCTGGTGGATGCCGCCATCACCGGCAACGGAGAAGTCTATAGCGGATTTATCGGCTTTTTGGCCATGAGTAACTCCCCCACCTACGGCGAACTTGCCGATACGTTCAAGGCATTGATGACGGCAGATATCACCTTGATGATAGTGGCATTGCTGTCGCTGTTTACGGAAATCATGCTGATTCTGAGAAAGGGTTCTGACAAATGAAACCGATTGGTGTGTATATCCATATCCCGTTTTGCATGAGAAAATGTCCGTACTGTGACTTTTACTCCGTGGGATTTACGGAAACAGAGGCTGACACCTACACAGAAAAGCTGTGCCATGCCATACAGAAGCTTGGCAGGAAACGACAGGCAGATACCCTGTATTTTGGGGGCGGTACACCGAGCGTCTTAGGAGCAGAACGGCTTTGCAGGATAGCGGGAAGCGTGAAAGAAGCCTTTTCCCTTGCCGACAATGCCGAGGTAACAGTGGAAGTGAACCCTGCCAAAGAGGATATCCATTTTGCCATGCTGAAACAGAGCGGATTCAACCGTGTTTCCATCGGTCTGCAATCGGCTGACGACCGTGAACTGGCACTGTTGGGCGGACTGCATGATGTGCGTCAGGCAAAGCAGTGTATTGCCGCGGCAAAACGGGCAGGCTTTGGCAACATTTCCCTTGACCTGATGATTGCCACACCACAGCAAACCAAAGAGTCTTTGAAACGCTCCATTGCCTTTTGTGCCGAGCAGGGAGTACAGCATATTTCCGCCTATCTGCTGAAAATGGAGGAAGGCACCCCTTATTTTGCCATGCGTGACCAACTGGCACTGTGCAGTGACGATGAACAGGCGGAGATGTATTTGCTGGCAGTGGAAACATTGAAAAGCTACGGCTTTGTACAGTATGAGATCTCCAATTTTTGCCAAAAGGGCTTTGAAAGCCGTCATAATCTGAAATACTGGCACGATGAGGAATATATCGGAATCGGTTCGTCTGCCCATTCGTTTCTTGACGGCAAACGCTTTTACTATCGCCGTTCCATGGAGGAATTTTACCGCCTGCAAACCGTCCCTGACGGAGAGGGCGGTTCTATGGAAGAATATATCATGCTTGCCCTGCGGCTTTCGGAGGGACTGCGGCATGACTGTTTTCAGGAACGCTTCCATACAGGAATCCCTGAACGATACCTGCAAAATGCACTGCGTTTTGCTAAAACCAATCTGCTTTGCATGGACGGGGACGGGCTTCGTCTGACACCGCAAGGCTTTTTAGTATCGAATGCCCTGATTGCAGAAATACTGTCATAAAAAAATCGGACTGTCTTTCAACAGTCCGATTTTTTGATATTACCAATTGACATAGACATCCAAGGTGATGTTGTCACCGCAGCCGCAGTCATAGACTCTGCCGTTTTTGCCGAAAGGTGTGGCAACCACTGTACCCTTCTCCAAGAAATCACTGGCAAGGCAAATATTATCATAAGCATCACACACATAGCCGTTTTCATCGGTATGTCTGCCCGGGATATCCAATGCACCGCCCGGCAGTACCTGTTCACTGTAATACGTCCATCTGTAATCGCCCCAGAATTCCTCGCCCATGAAACGGAACTCACCCGGCATAATGACGGCATCCGTGTAGTCATAGGTACTGTCAAAGGCATTGGCTTCATAGACCTCTGTCAGATAATCGGAGTGC
>ONUD01000059.1 GCA_900320925.1 uncultured Eubacteriales bacterium | reverse complement strand
TTCACGGCAGCCCAGAGCTTGAGCAGAGAGCTGTAAGAAAAAGTTCCGCTTTCGGTCACCGTCTGAGCGTTGCTGACAAGGACATCAACGGCATCTTTCAACAGTTCTTTTGCTATATATGCACCGATACGGCGAAGTGTTACTGTAAAGACATCAAGACGCTGGTATTTGACTGACTCATAGGAAGCGGTCAGTACTCTGCCACGTTTGTTGAGAGTGACGGTAGCATCATTGGTTCTGATATCGGTCTGGGGGAGAGCAGCGGCTTCAGCGGTCACGCTGTCGGCAGGACTGTCCGAAACAACGGTCACAGAACGGTAATCCAGTCCGTCAATGACGGTTCTGGCAGCGGTAATATCGGAAAGGACATCGAAAGAGGTCATACCCTGCTTCACAGCACGGGCGATGTATTCGGGGAAGAGGGCGGCGGAGTTGGAAGAGGCAAAGAATTTCTGTACCTGGTCAGAGTAAGCCCCGCCGACACGGATATCATAGCGTTTGAGCTGACGCTGGAAGGCATCCAGTCCCTCCATATCGGTATTGCGGTAATTGTCGGAGGGGTCAAGCTCCTCCAGTACAGCGGTCAGGGAACGGCCATTGCCGTACATTTCCTTTTCGAGTTTGATAGAATCATAAAAAGCCATAGAAAAATTCCTCCTTACAGAATGATACCGGCGGTATGGGTTGTTTCATCGACATCGAGTACCAGACGTTCCCTGCCGTTGGAAGCATCGACTTTGACAGCATCGCTGTTGACAATCAGCTTGTTGTAGCCGACAGAGAGAGAGCCGGTGTAGGGCAGACGGACATAGCCGTCAATTTGCACGGAAGCAAATCCGTTTTTGACAGAAGCACAGACACCGAAAAAATCAGTGGTAGCTTTGGTAACCTTGCCGTTGTCGGACATCACGACAGGCAGGCCGGCAGTGACGGAAGAAGTTGCCTCAAAGGTGAGCAGATCGGCATGATAGCCGTAGAAAGAAACATTCATGAAAAGACCTCCTTATATATTCTGGTAGAGTGAGTTGGCGGATACGGATTTTTTATCCTCCCTGCAAAGCTGTGGCACAGGCGGCAGTACATCGGCCGCCTTGGCACGAAAGACCTTGACCAGTTCATCAAGCTGTGACACGGAGAGAGAATCGGTCATTTTTTGCAGGGTACTGTCGGGGAGTTCCGGCAGAGCCACTGCCGCAAGCATATCCAGTTCTTTGAGCAGGGAACAGCGGTAATAATCCCCATCGGCGGCTTTTTGACGGAGGGAGCGGAACTGTTCTGCCAACTGCCGCACCTCCTCAGCGGAGAAAGCCTGTTCTTCTCCGCTGAACAGTTTTTGTTCAAGATTCATGGAAGGGACTCCTTTCGGTAAAAAATGTTTGGTAACGCCTGCGGAACGTTGGGCAGGAACGGCGACAAAGGACCATTCATAGGCATCCACAGGTTCGTCAAGCGTGACAAAGCATAGCTGGTTGTCATAGGTTCTGCCCTTGGTATGAGGACAGAGGGCAATGTCCTTACCGCAGACAGAACAGATTCTTTTTTTGACGGCACAGCCGACACTGACCTCTTTTTTCATACCGCTTTCGAGAGCAAGAATCATGTCCTGAGAGGCATCGGAAACAGGCAGATAGGCTCTTGCGGTCAGACGCTTGTAGGGACGGCCGTCAAAGGTAAGGCGGTCAGGCAGAGATTCCGTCTTGCAGGAAAAGATTCTGGCAGTCTGGTTAGCGGACTTGGGTTCATGGTCAGAGATTCCCGTGACCCCTTCGAACAGCTTGGCAAGAGTGTCAAGAGCCTCATCGGAGAAGCGTTCAAAATCCCTGTCGATTTCGTTGTCGCAGAGGACGACGGAAAAGGCATAAACCTCTTTTTCGGCAAGGGGGTGACGGGTATAGCGGTTGATGAGGGCAAGTTCTCCGTCACGAATATCGTGGTTCATAGCATCATTCCTTTCTTTGGGATTCCAGCTTTTGGGCTTGGGCATTGAGGAGTCTTGCTCTGGCAAGTTCGACTTCATCTTGGAGATTGATATTGTCCCAGTTGATGTTGCAGTCGGCACGGATACCGTGGAGCTGGCAGTAGACCTTGACGATTTTTCGTATGACGGTATCAAGGACACGGCGGTAGTACTCCAGTTCACTGGTCAAAATATCTGCCTGCTGGGAGGACATTCTTTCGGTGCTTGACCAGGAAAGACCGAGCAAAAAGGGCGGAATAGAGAGTTTGGCAGTCATTTGTTCCAGCAGTTGCCGGACAGGGATATGGCTGTCAGGGATCTGGTTGTCAGCACCAATGACTTTAATGCTGACATCGCCGACGGTAATAAAATCTTTGGGCTGGGTACTTTTCATGGCCTTGCTCCATTCAGCGGCAATGAGTTTTGCTCTGTCCTTGGAGAAAGGTTTTTCGCTGTCGGAGGGCTTGTAGGAAACGGCGAATCGTACATTGCCGATTCTCTCCCAGTTGGTATCAATGGCGTGAAAGATTTTGAGCAGGGTCTCCCCGATAAAGGGAAGTCCTTTGAGAAGGGAAGTTCCGTAAATTTGTCCGGGTTCGGTCATAATGGCACTGCACAGTATGAGTTCAGGGTATGGCACAGGGGATTTCTGACCGTTTTGGTTAACGGTGCAGATGGTCACCTGAAAGGGATTGCCATCGGAAGAGAGTTCAATGTCGTCCAGCGATGCATTGTAGAGAGCGGCAACAGTGCGATGAGCGGCATCGGGGACAATTTCACCGACAGCAGTGCCATAGAGAAGCAGCTGCTGGAGATAGCAGGAGAGGAAGCTTTGAATACCGGTTTCACAGCCGTTGACACGGACACTGCAAAAGAAGTCCTGCAATTGGGCATCAAGGGTATCCACTCCTGTCGAAACGGTAAAGGTGCCAATCAGACGGACAATTTTAGAAATAGCGGCATCTACAATAGGAACATTGTCTTTGAGAGCCTTGTAGAGTTTTCTTTCAAAGAGCGTGGGAAGGCTGTTGCTGAGGAAGGAACAGGTACTGTCATACGGTTCAGAAACAGCGGTCTGCACTTTGAGGTCAGACGAGCGGGAAAAAGGGAAACGAAAACGAGCCAATAGATCACCTCCTATAATCTGTCAGATGCAAAGGCAAAGAAGTCATCTTCGTCCCGAAGGAGGACGGAAGTGACAAAATACCGTACATCATCCATGGCATGGTCATTTTCTTTAACGGGAGCATCTTTCCCGTCAGGCTTCCAGCGGTAGAGAGCAAATTCTCTGATACAGTCGGAGCAGGTGCGGCAGATACGGATGGTTTGCCGTTTGAGGGCAGAGGAAGTTTGACGGATACCGTCCAGCACGTCATTTTGTGCAGGGAGGACGGGGTAGTCACCGTGGTTTTTGATAACCTGGATAAAGCTGGCAGCCGAAGGGTCAACCACGATAGCTGAAACCTGTCTGCCGCCGATGAGGTCACATAAAGCGGTGTAATGTTCCTCATCGGTTCGGGAGAGATGATGCCGGCGGGAATCGTAGTAATATTCGTCAATTCTGTACCAGACACCGCGGTACAAAGCCCACAGACCGAACGAAGCAGGATTGACGGTACCGTAGTCGCAGGAAACGGCGAATTGTTCCAACTCTTTTTCGGGAGGGACATCAAACAGCATATGGGGCTGTGTCATAAAGGGATAGATGAGTCCGTCTGCCACGACCCATTTGCCAAGGATAAAGCGGTCGTAAAAGACACCCGAATAGAGATTTTGGTAGCGTTCACGGATAGAGGGCGAAAGAGCAGGATTGTCGTCCATGGTGAAATGGAGATAGTAGGCCTTTTTTTCTTTGGCACGGCTGACCCATTCACGGAAGAACCAGTGCTGAGGGGATTCAGGGTTGCAGTTAAACCAGAGCTTTGAACGGCTGACCGAACAGCGAGCCATGGCCTGTTCCACGAAAGAGCGAGGCATCAGAGCCACCTCGTCAAAGAGGATTCCTGACAAGGTGATACCTTGTATCAGAGAGGAAGAAGTTTCGTTGTACCCTCCAAAGAGATAAAACGTATTGGTCACAGTGCCGGCACGGACTTCAAAGAGATTCTGAGAGACTTTTTCATGGACATCAAAGCCGATTTCTCTGAGGATAGGGAGTAAAGGAGCAATGACATTTCTTCTGAGGGAAGCGACACTCCTGCCGCAGAGTGCCAGACCCGCCTGACGAAAGGAGAACATTGCCCAGGCAATAAAAGAAACGCTCATGCAGAGAGTTTTGCCGCTGCGTACAGCACCGTCACAGATGATAGCATCAAAGGAGCTGTAAGAGGACTTTGGAAGCCACCAATGCAGAACGGCAAGTTGTTTGGGAGAAAACGGTTCAAACTTCATCGGGATTGTTCTCCTTATCGCCGTCAAGGAGTGCGGCATAAAAGTCAGAAACACGATGATCGTCCGTATCGGACAGTTTTTCAAGTGCTTTCAGACGGTCAAAGAATTTGATTTCAAGGGACTTGTCTTTGGTGAGCTTCATTTCTGCCACAAGGAAGAGGTCAAGAGTGTCAATGTCCGTTGGTTCAAACATCAGCTTGACAGCATCATTGGCTTTTCCGAAAGCGATTTTTTCCAGACCGTCACGCACGGTCATTGATTTTTTTCTTCTGATGGGAAAACCTCCTTTCACCCATACACCCAAAAACGCAAAAATTCGACCTGTAGAGGTCGAATTGAAACAAAATTTTCTGTTTTGCACAAAAAAATAACGGCGAATCTAAGATTCACCGTTAAAAATAACTTAACCTTGCCAGAGGTAGGAGTAGCCGTATTCAAAATAAGAGCCGAAGCAGATGAGATTAAAGTTACCTGAAAGACCGCCGAAATTGGTAATATCCTTGCTGATGCTGTCAGGGGTCAGGATACGGAAGGGAAGGAACTGTTCTTCGGGGAGAGAGGAACCGGCAAGGACACGGACGGCATAATCAACCATGCCGTAAGCGGTCCATTCAAAGCTTTGAGCGACAAGCATTTGCAGAGAGGAATTTTTAGCGGCATCGAAAGCCTGGTCAGAACCGCCGGTGGCAATGACAGGGATTTTCTTACCGAGAGAAGCAACGGCATTAACGGCATCGGGGATCATGGCATCTTCAAAGACAACGATATAATTGAGATTAGCATCTTTTTGGAGAGCCTGTTTGATCTGGTCGGCAAGAGAGGAGCCGATTTCGGCAGAAGTGGCATTGACAGCGGTGCAGTAGCCGGTTGCATCGGTAATATAGTTGTCAAATTCCTTTTGGAAGCCGGCGGCAACGGCATTGGACAGGAGAGAATCGGTACAGTTGACGGCAAGGGCATTCACCTTGCCTTTTTTCTTGGTAATCGTCCAGTCGGCAAGACACTGACCGATGAGTTGATAGTTGACAGGCATGGAATAATCCACAAAATGGTCCTTTTGCCCCAGTCCGACACCGCCTGCGGAGATCACCTGTATACCGTTGGCCTGAGCATACTCGATATTGGTAGCCACATCATCCTTGCGGATGTTGCCAAACATGATAATCAAATCTGCTTTATCATTGACAGCGGAATTGAGTGCATCATTGACAGCAGCGGGTGTACCGTTGGTTTTCGGGACGATAACTTTTTGGAAGCCGGCGGTATCAGCCGCTTCCTTGAACTGTTGGATAACGAGTTTGGTATAAGAGAGGTCAGTATTATCGCAGATGAGGGTAATTTTCTTGCCGTTGGCAACGGATTTGGCATTGATTGCCTGAGCGGAGGAGTTAAATTCAGGAATCTTAACATATTCGGTCAGGTCAAGTTCCATTTGAGACAGTTGAGCGGCGGAGATAGGTGTTTTGGCTTTAGAAACGGGCTTGCTTTCGGCAGAGGATTCCACAGGAGGTTCGGAAGCTTTCGAAACTTCCATGACACTGCTTTGAACGGAAGTAAGAGAGCTTTCCTCGGGTGTTTTTTCGTCATCACAGGCAGAAAGCAGAAAGACTGACATCAAAGAAGAAACGGCAAGAAGTGCCGACAGCAATTTTTTCATGGTATCCTCCCGATAAAGTACTAAAATTTCAACCAAACCTAATTATACTTTCAAGACAAATGATTGTCAACAAGTATTTTTGACGTAATTCACAAAACAAAAGCGAATTTTTTTGATTATTTGCCGAATAAAAAGGGCAGTATCAAGAGGAAAGGGTGGTAAGATATGCCAATACGGACAGATTTAGCGATTGAGAGTGAAATCGGGCAGGAAGTGCAAGGGATAGAAAAAGAAGAGCTGCAAAAAGGGAAGCTGAAAGTCACACGTATTTGTATCAAGGAGAAAGAAGCGGCAAAGCTGATAGGGAAGCCGATGGGAGAGTATATTACGATAGAGGGAGGACGGCTGACAGAGCCGGTCGAAAGCGTAACGGAAGAGATAGAAGTGATTAAGGAAGAAATTGCCAAGCTGTTGCCGGAGGAAGGGGAGATTATGGTAACAGGACTGGGGAATACAGATATCACCCCTGACGCACTGGGGCCTGAAAGCATACGGTATATTCTGGCGACCAGGCATATACAAGGGGAATTTGCCCGCAGTGCAGGGTTAGAGAATCTCCGCAGTGTATCGGCCATTGCCCCGGGTGTATTAGGGCAGACAGGGATAGAGGTAAGTGAATTGCTGAACGGTGTGGTGGAGCATATGCACCCGAGTGCGGTGATTGTCATTGACGCACTGGCGGCACGGGAGGCAAGCCGTCTGGGCAGTACGGTGCAGATCAGTAATACAGGCATTTGCCCGGGTTC
>ONUD01000063.1 GCA_900320925.1 uncultured Eubacteriales bacterium | reverse complement strand
TGATTGACAATGCAGAACGGTACCAGATTGGTGGTGTGTGCCGTAAAGGGAGAGCCGTCCTCATCAATCATTTTATCGGCATTGCCGTGGTCGGCTGTAATGAGTGCCACGCCGTCCATCTTGAGGATAGCCTTCACGACCTGTCCGACACAATCGTCCACTGCTTCAACCGCTTTCACGGCTGCTTCAAAGACACCTGTATGACCGACCATATCACAGTTGGCAAAATTCAGGATGACAACATCGTACTTGCCGCTTTCAATTCTCTCGACTGCATTTTTGGCGACTTCATAGGCACTCATTTCCGGCTGGAGGTCATAGGTGGCCACTTTCGGGGAGGGAATCAAACACCTGTCCTCACCTTCGGAAACTTTTTCCACGCCGCCGTTGAAGAAGAATGTGACATGGGCATATTTTTCTGTTTCGGCAATACGGAGCTGTGTCATGCCCTTGGAGGAGATGTAGTCACCAAACATATTGACCAAAGACTGCGGTTTGAAAGCAACCTGCACATTCGGCATGGTGGCATCGTACTGTGTCATGCAGACATAGGTAAGCGGGAAGAACCCTTTTTTGCGTTCAAAGGCAGAAAATTCACTGTCCACAAGGGTACGGGTAATTTCTCTGGCTCTGTCGGGGCGGAAGTTGCAGAAGATAACGGAATCGCCTGCATTGATGGTGGCATTCTTCTCGCACACGAACGGGATGACAAATTCATCTGTCACGCCGTTGGCATAGGAATTGGCAATGCCCTCTACGGGGTCATTTTCCTGCACGCCCTCACCGTAGACGAGAGCGGCATAGGCCTTTTCCACTCTGTCAAAGTTATTGTCCCTGTCCATGGCATAATAGCGTCCTGCTACGGTGGCAATCTTGCCGACACCGATTTCTTCCAGTTTTTTCTTGCAGTCAGCCACATAGTCCTTGGCACTGGAGGGGGGAACATCTCTGCCGTCAAGGAATGCATGGAGCCATACTTTTGGCACACCCAGTTTCTTTGCCATATCCACAATCCCGTAGATATGGGTCATATGGCTGTGGACACCGCCGGGGGACATCAGTCCCATGATATGCAGAGCCTTGCCGTCCTGTTTGGCATTGTTCATGGCATTGACAAGGGCTTCATTTTTGAGGACGCTTCCATCCTGAATGGCTTTGGTGATGCGTGTCAGTTCCTGATAGACAACACGTCCTGCCCCCATATTGGTATGACCGACCTCACTGTTGCCCATCTGTCCGTCGGGCAGACCCACGTCCATGCCCGAAGCGGCAATCAAAGTAGTCGGGTTTGTTGAAAAGATACGTTCCATGTTCGGCTTATTGGCAGTTCGGATGGCATTACCGAAATTTGTGCCGATACCGAAGCCGTCCAGTATCATGAGTACTACAGGTTTTTTCATGTTCCATCCACCTTTTTACTTACTTGCGGCATTCAAAAGGACACCGAACTGCTCTGCTTTCAGGGAAGCACCGCCGATCAGACCGCCGTCCACATCGGGCTGTGCCAGAAGTTCCTCGCAGTTGGAGGGATTCATGGAGCCGCCGTACTGGATGGTAACAGCGTCAGCTACTTCCTGAGAGTAAAGTTTGGCAAGGGTGTCACGAATCAGCTTGCAGACTTCCTCAGCTTGTTCGGAGGTAGCAACCTTGCCTGTACCGATTGCCCATACAGGTTCATAGGCGATGATGGTCTTTTTCACGTCCTCGGCGGACACATCGAACAGGTCAAGCTTGATTTGTCTGGCAACGATTTCTTCGGTAATGCCGCATTCACGTTCCCAGAGAAGTTCGCCGACACATACGATAGGTTTCAGACCGGCTGCCAGAGCTGCTTTGGTTCTCTTGTTGACAGTTTCATCTGTTTCGCCGAAATACTGTCTTCTTTCACTGTGGCCGATGATGACATATTCCACGCCAATCTCTGTGAGCATATCGGCAGAGATTTCACCTGTGAAAGCACCGCTTTTTTCAAAGTGAACATTTTCTGCACCGACCTTGATGTTGGTGCCTTTGGTCAGCTCCACGGCGGTTTCCAGATTCGTGAACGGTACACAAATCACAACGCCGCAGTCCGCTTTCTCAGCAAGAGGCTTGATGGCTTCAATCAGCTCTTTGGCTTCAGGACGGGTCTTGTTCATTTTCCAGTTGCCTGCAATAACAGTTTGTCTGAGTGCTTTATTCATTTTCACAATCTCCCTTTATTAACATTGATATCCCTATTTTACGCTAAAATCCTCCATAAGTCAATAGCAAAAATATCTGGAAAAATTTTAAAAAAAGTTCAAAAAAACTATTGACATTTTCTAAAAATATGGTATAATAAAACCAAGATAAACAAAGAGTTCCTCAAGGCTACGGAAATATCCGTAGATGTTGATGAATCCATATGACTGCAGGAATCGGCTCTTTGTTATCGAAATCCCACAAAAGGAGGCGAGTGCCGATGGGCGAAATGGAACCAACTTTTTTGAATGACCTTGGTGCCTTTTGGTGCGAGGTCTTCAGCGGGGAAAAGACTGAATAAGAACTGTTTTTGTTTTGAGTTTTCCGGCACGGTTCGGTGTCCGTGAGCGGAACTCCTATATTCGGCAGTATCATAGCCGTGAGTTCGGAAAGATCTTTGACCTGCGTGAAGATGCCTGACGATGACGGTCAGCCGCATGATGAAGAATGCAGTGGAAGCTTTGCGGCAGGGTGTCTTTCTTTCATAACTCACAATTGAATAGAGGTTCATTCGGAATGATGGCAGGCTCACGTTTCAGTATGTTTCGATTGAACGCCAACCGTATGATATACACGGGGATTGCCTGAGCGTATCTCGGGAACAGTGTCAAAAGCAAGACTGAACAGGATATTTCCTCCGTCTTGAATCGAAAGCTCCATATTGTATTGATAATCGTTTGGTGCAGTGTGCAGCCGCCGCTGGGGTGGTTCTTGTGAGCGAAGCATTAAGAGGTTTGTTCGAGGGTGTTCGGTGCTAATATCGTTCACCGAATGTATTTCGGTTCAGGATAGGACATGAAACCGATGGCGGTTTTGTATATAAGATTTTAGCAGATAGGATTGAGTCCCATGTAATTTGTGGTTTGTTTTTCAGCAATTTCAAAGACGGGAATGAGTCCGATGAAAATCTGAATTTTATATCCGAATATTGTCAAGGAATGAGTCCCATGGGAAAATAATTGCATTTGTTTTGCACAGCTTCGGCAGAGCGTTCTGTCGGAGCTGTTTTTTGTGTCAGAAATGTTCCGTTTTTGTTTCACAATTGTGTTGACTTTCAGGGAAATGAGTATTATAATATGAATATAGTTCTTGTTTTATGAAGGTGATTCAACATGAAAAAAACAGCAATTTCGTTATTGTGCATGGCGGCAATCGCTTTGTCGGGGTGCGGTGTGAACGGCGTTCCTAACCTGAGTGACAGAGCCAAAGCTTCTTCTTTGGATTCGGCGTGCAGACAGCTTTACAGCCATGTGTCGGAGGGGAAGATTGATTCTGCCTCTTCCGCTGAGGCACTCGGCAACATGAAAGCTTCCAAGCTTCCGTCACCGTCCGATACCAAAGAACAAAAGCTTGCCGCAGCAAAATCCCTGACGGTCAAAGATGCGATGGATTATGCATTTCCGACAGACTATATTGCAGAAAAGGATATGGGAAACTTTGTGGCAGATGCGGAAGGCAATGTCATTTACGTGGAAGATGAACAGTCGGCGGCTGACTATATCACATTGACATATCACACCCCGCTCGGTGAATTGTACAAGGAATGAAATAACGGAACAGAAGTGAAAGAAATTTCATTTCTGTTCTGTTTGT
>ONUD01000103.1 GCA_900320925.1 uncultured Eubacteriales bacterium | reverse complement strand
GATGAATCCTCCGGCAGCGACCCGTATTCCATTGCCATCCCCAACCTCATCGGTCAGCGGTATGACGACATCGTTGCCAAGCAAAATGCCGATTCCGACTACGTGCTGATCAAGGCCAATGAGGAGATTTTCAGCGACCAGCCCGAAGGCACTATCGTGGCACAAAGCCCCGAAGAAGGTGTCCATGCCGATAAGGGCGTGACCGTTGTCGTAACCGTCAGCAAGGGACAATCCAATCGGGAACTGCCCGCCATCAGCGGTCAGACACTTGCCGCTGCCGTGGAAGCACTCGGCAATCAGGGCTTCATCGCTTCCGGCATTTACGTGGCAAGCGATACCATCGAAGTCGGCAGGGTCGTCGGTTATGAAAACTACAATGCAGGCGATATGGCTCCCTACGGCTCCAAGATTGTCATCAACATCAGTCAGGGTCCGGAATCCAGCAGCTAATGACAACAGCCGCCAAACACCTCGTTTGGCGGCTGTTTATTGCAGCTTTTTCATTTTTTCTTCCGTTTTCTGGATGAGATGGTACAGGGACGGTGCCGATTCAGGATAGTGCCGTGAAATGACATCGGGCGACAGGGCGGGAGCATGAACCACAACACCCTCTGCATCCTTTCCCAGACAAACACATCGGGCATTCGTTTCTGCAATGCTCTGGAGAGCGGTAGACAGCCCTGCATATACCTCGGGCATGATGGAAAACATGGCCTGCGGATTTTTGGGATTGACCGAATACAGCATCCTGACCATCTTATAGACCGATACCATCAAATACGATGTCACTTCTGCATTCAGCCCTTTGGAACCGGTCTGTTCCAAAAGACCGAAAATAATATCCAATGAATTGCTGACCAGCTTCCTGTTCATGGAAAGCACGGCATTGGTTCTGGGAGGAACCGTTTCCTCTGCAACGCTGACCTGTGGAGGGATCCCGTTTCTGTCTGCCGTCCTCCCAAGGATGTAGTCACAGGAAACATGATAATAGTCTGCAATTTTCACCACAAAGTCCAGTCCGCATTCACGGATCCCTTTTTCATAGTGGGACAGCAGTGCCTGTGATACCCCCAATTCCAGTGCAGCCTGTTTTTGACTCAGTCCTCTTTCTTTTCTGAGCAGTGTGACGATCCTCGGAAAATCACTCATAAACCTTAAAACCCCTTGACATGATACCTGCAAAATTATATAGTTAATTTATGCCAAAACCTGACCCGTTCCAACCAATTCCTTATCAACAATACGTAAATTATATAACATTTAAAACAGTTTGTAAAGTTATTTTTTGATTTTTTGGCACTTCCTCTGCAAATTTGTTTCAAAAAGGAGAACGATTTTTATGCAGTCTTATACCCTCTATCTGATTCGCCACGGTGCCGTGGAGGAAACGCTCAGAGGACATTATATCGGTTCTACGGACGTACACCTTTCCGAAAAGGGCAGACGTTCCCTGCAAACCATCCGTGATGATTTCGGTTATCCGCAAGCAGAAAGGCTCTATTCTTCACCGCTTTCCCGCTGCACAGAAACCTGCGGTATTATCTATCCGAACAGGGATATCCAAACCGTCGGAGCCATCAGTGAATGTGATTTTGGTGACTGGGAGGGCAAGAGTGCTGCGGACTTGGCAGGCGATCCTGCATTTGCGGCATGGCTGCAAAATTCCGACCAGTCCCCCCCTCCCCACGGTGAAACGGGAAAGGCATTTGCCAGACGTATCTGCAAGGGCTTTGAACAGATCGTCCGTGAAGTCATGACGGAAAATATCCGCACGGCGGCTGTTGTCACGCATGGCGGTATCATCATGACCCTGCTGTCGGTGTACGGTATCCCACAGGCGGAAAGCCATCAGTGGCGGATGGATAACGGCTACGGCTTTGCACTGCGTATCACGCCCTCTCTCTGGAGCCGTGACAAGGTGGCAGAGGTCTTTGACACCGTTCCTTTTGCTCCGAAGCCTGCCGCCAACAGTGAAGAAATGCAGTTTTTCGGCTGAAAGGAAATGGATCATGCTTTATTCACAGCTTGTGATACACCAGAAAAAGGACTATGCTCCTTTTCATACACCCGGCCATAAAAATGCAGGATTTTTCCCGCCGAATCTGCTTTCCCTTGACTTTACGGAACTGCCCGATACAGACGCCCTTTACGAAGCACAGGGTGCGATACAGGCAACCGAACACCGTTTGGCACAGCTTTTTGGAGCCAAACGCTCTGTCATTTCCGCAGGCGGCTGTACACTGGCAATTCAAGCCATGCTGCGGCTTGCCTCCCAAAGGGGAAAGAAGCTCCTTCTTGCACGGAACAGTCATCGCAGTGCTGTCAATGCCTGTGCCTTGTTGGGGATTACCCCTCAATGGATCCTGCCGCAGTCCGAGGACGGTTTCTTTACGGGCAGGATCTCTCCCCAAGACGTGGAACAGGCATTAAAGGATGATAACGACATCACCGCCTTATATGTTACATCCCCCAATTATTACGGGGAGCTTGCCGACATCCCGACACTTGCCGCCATTTGCCATCAATACGGAAAACTGCTGTTGGTGGACAATGCCCACGGCTCGCACCTTGCCTTTCTCTCAAAAAATCAGCACCCGCTCCATTTGGGTGCTGACATGAGTGCATGTTCTCTGCATAAGACCCTGCCTGTCCTGACAGGCGGTGCGGTGCTGAACATCGGCAATGAATCGCTGACGGACAATGCCAAAAGTGCCATGTCGCTGTTCGGTTCGACAAGCCCGTCCTACCCCGTGATGGCAAGCATTGACCTTTGCTGTGACTATATGGAGCGGGAGGGCATACAGGCATACAGACAGTCAGAAGAACGGGTGGCAGTCATCCGACAGCTTGCCGCCAAGCAGGGACTTTTACAGCCGAGCGGCTTGTGTGACCCTCTGAGGATTTGCATCCGTATGCCCGCCATGGATGACCAGACCGCCTTTTTCCATGCTTACGGCATCGAACCCGAATTTTGTGACGGCCGGAATGCCGTTTTCATCTGCACACCGTTCAATCGGGAAAGGGACTTCCAACGACTGGAAACAGCCCTTGCCGCCATGCAGGGAAGCTGTCGGGACACCTATCCTGTTCCCGTACTCCCCCCCACAGCACTGTCCCCTCGTGAAGCTGTATTGGCAGAACAGGAACGTATCCCCACAGAGCAGGCTCTGGGCAGGATCGCCGGTGAAAGTGTCTGCCCGTGTCCGCCCGGGATTCCCGTTGTCATGCCCGGAGAGGTCATTGACCGCCAGGTGATGCTGCAATTGCAGCAGTACCATGTTGCTTCCATCCAAACAGTAAAAAGTTGACAGAAAACCAACCGACTGCTACAATAAGAGAAAAATATGTACATGGGAGCGTTACGCCATGATTTATATATTAGAAGATACCGACCGTCTGGACGAAGCCTTTGTCACGGCCTCCATGCCCCTGCTGAGCAGGCAAAGACAGGAAAAAATGCAGGAATATGCCTTATTGAGTGACCGCATTAACAGCTGTGCCGTTTATTTGCTGCTCAGGGAGGGGCTGCGGCGTGAATACGGCATGGAAACAAAGCCCTCTTTCGTCCTGCGTGAAAGAGGCAAGCCCTACCTGGAGGACTGCGACGGCATTTTTTTCAATTTCAGCCATTGCCGGAATACAGCCGTGTGCATCCTTGCCGATACGGACACTGCCATTGATGTCATGGAACTCCGTACCGTGCGTTCTGCCGTCATTAAACGCACCTGCTCGCCGCAGGAACGCTACCGCCTTTCCCAAAGCAGCTTCCCCGAACGGGATTTTATCAAGCTCTGGACACGCAAGGAGTGCTGGGCAAAGCTCAACGGTCAGGGAATGCAGTGGGATTTTTGCGAGGTCGTAGACACGCTTCCTGAAATGCGTGACATTCACACCGTGGATTTCGGGAAATATATCCTGTCCTACTATTCCCACGGAACTGCCAGAATGGTCAAAATACATACGGATGAACTGCTGAAAGGAAGGATGTAGTATGCCCGACAGCAAAAGACATAATTTTCAGGATGTATTTTTTAACGGTCATCCCGTGAACGGGCAAAATCCCCATCCTATCCCGCCTCCGAAAAAGGAGCCGCCACCTCCTCCCCCTGCCCCCGACAAGAAGAAAAAAAAGAAAAGACGGTTTTTCCTTCGGAAGCCGAACCCCAAAACAAAACCTAAGCCCCAAAAGAAGCAACCCCCAAAAAAGCACCTCGGATGGAAGATTGCTTTCTGGATTCTGATCATCCTCCTGCTGACAGCGGCAGGCTTTATCTTTTTCCTGCTTTCAAGGGTCAACTATTCCCGTGACGATCTGAACCATGAAGCTGTGATACAGGAAGTCGGTGAACTGAAAAGTGACCCGAATGTGGAAAACATCCTGATCTTCGGGGCAGACAACCATGCTTCCGATGAGTATGGACGCTCTGACACGATGCTTCTGGTGTCACTGGACAAAAACCATCATATCCTCAAGCTCACTTCCTTTTTGAGAGATCTCTACCTGGATATTCCGGGATATGGAGAGGACAGGCTCAATGCTGCCTTTTCCTACGGCGGTCCGAAACTGGCAATCCAGACAATCGAATATCATTTCCGTATCAAAATCGACAGCTATATTGTCTTGGATTACGAGAGCTTTACCTCCATCATTGATACCATGGGGGGCATTGAGATAGAACTGACCGAAGCAGAAATTGATTATATCGACTGGCAAAGCTGGAAGAACAAACAAGTGGAAAGCCGCTATGAACTGGATGCAGGCTCTTTCCCCTACTCTGAGAAAGGTCTTGCCACCGTCCACCTCAACGGCAGGCAGGCTTTATGGCACGCCCGCAACAGAAACAGCGAACGCTCCGACTTTGACCGTACCGACAGACAGCGTGCCGTTTTCAATATTGTCCTGACAAAGCTGAAAGAGTCTGACCCGTTCACGCTGACCGGAATCGCCTATAAAATCGCCCCCATGATTACCACCAACATGAATCTGGGCAATATGCTGGGCATCTTCTTCGGGACACTGCAATACCTGCGTTATGACCGTACAGAGTTCCGTGTACCTCAGTCATTTAATTACGCTGATGTATGGGTCGGTGATAAAGAGGTTCTGAAAATCCAAAACATTGAAGAGGAACGCAAGGCTCTTCAACGCTTCATCTTTGAATCAGAACTTCCCGACAAAAGCTAATCGGGAAACGGGATTTCTTCCCGTTTTCCGTCATACCCCAGTTCCGCAGCCGCAAAAATTGCCCGCACGGTACCAAGATAGTCCTCCGGCACTGTCAAAGATGGACTGTAATGCGTCAGCCAAAGCTTTTTGACCTTTGCCGCCTGAGCAAGCTTTCCTGCTTCCGAAAACAGGCTGTGTCCCGTTTCCACGGCTCTTGCCAGCTTGTCGTCCTCCCCGAACATTCCTTCATAAATCAAAAGGTCGGCATTTTGGGCATGAGCGATAATCGTTTCAGTGGGTCTGGTATCGGTGCAGTAGGTCACTTTGATGCCTTTTCGTGCATTGCCCAGCACCATGCTTTGCTTGTACGTCACACCCTCGTATACCACCGATTCTTTTTTTTGCAGTTGTCCCCATAGTTTCATGGGGACGCTGTTTTTTTTTGCCTTTTCGGTATCAAATTTGCCGACACGCTTCAGCTTGCAATTATAGCCGACACATACCACATTGTGCTTGGCAAAAAAAGGCGTGATTTTGATATCGCCGCAAT
>ONUD01000189.1 GCA_900320925.1 uncultured Eubacteriales bacterium | reverse complement strand
CGTACCACTCACGATTTGTTCTCCAAAATAAATATTTATCTACATTAGCCAACATTTACAACAACTCCTTTTCAGACAAAATCTTAAATATCTCATTTACAGTATCGACAGCTATTGGTCTTGTCCTTCGGCTCATAGCGATAGCCTTTATCAAAAGGGCGGTGTTTATCATGGTCGGAAATTCCTTGAAAAATACGATTTGGAATGCCTGTAGGATAAGCTGAACAAGCAGAAAAGGGGGCTTTGTCTATAAGATAATAATGCTTACAGTTTCTGCACTTTACTTGTTTACTAAAACTCATATTAAACATCTCCTTTCAAAAAGTATTCTACCACTTTGTCTGAGTTTTTGCAAGTAATATTATTGAGATTACAAGCGATTGAATCTGCAATAAATTCATAAACATCTACTCTTGCATTTTCAGATACAAAATCTTTCGGTTTAGTTCTTTTGAACAATACACGCATTGGCGATTTAGGATTATTCAAATCATCTGTTGATATGAAATGTCCCCATTCATGCGTAGCTATGTATTTGATATTGGCTTTTTTTGGTAACAGCTTCTTTGCAATGAAGTCTTTTATAACGGCTTCCATTCTATCATGGTGACAAACTGCATGGTTTCACGCTCCTTTATTTTTCCTTAAAATCATTATGACGGGTATGACGGCACTTTCAGTACTTTTTATATATTTTGATTTTGTTTTTTATACGAAAGGTATAGTATAACCCGTCAGACCCGTCATATTTCTGGAATAGAATTATCCTGTAAAGGTCACCGAATATGGTTTATATTCCGCATTAATTCCATTCCGACATAATACCAGCCGTCCATTTTTTTAATTCTTTCATATCTTTGAGAAATTTCCTTACCGAACTTGGTATTGGACATCTGATATTCACCGTACTGACTGCACCAATTTGTGTATATCCTGTACAGGTCACTTGCCTTGACGGATTCTGCAAATGCCTTTTCGGTACATTCGTCAAGGAATCTTGATACCACGTCCATCTCTTTTTTGTACTCGTCCACCGCCTGCTGTACGGCATGGGGCATTTTTAACCCCTCTCTATGATACATGGCAAGCCCTCTCAATGCCCACACAAATATCCCGTCAAGCTCCTCCATTAACTTCTCCGTCAGTTGCCTGTCCACCTCATTCTCGGGTATCACCACTGTAAACGGTATCATATGCACTCGCCGCCAGATACCAAGGTCTGTCCCTCTGATAATCGGCTTATGGTTGGTTGCCATCCAGAGCTTGAACTCTGCCTTGAACTCAAATTCCTCGGCATAGAGCTTTCTGGCGGTAATGATATCGCCGCCTGTTAATTGCTTCAATAATCCCTCGTTCAGCTTCAAGCCCTCATTCGGTTCGACTGTTGTCACCAGTCTTGCACCTTTCAAACGGGCAATGTCACTGTTGATAGCATTGTTGTTTCTGACCATGATGGTTTCGGGCTGGATATTCCTTGCATAGTCCCCGAACAATTCACGAATCACGTCTATGAACGTAGACTTGCCGTTCCTGCCGGTTCCGTAGAGGAAAAAGGCACACTGTTCTGCCGTTGAGCCTGTCAGGGAGTAGCCCACTGCCTTTTGCACGTAGCGTATCAGGTCTTTGTCATGGTCGAAAATCGTTGCCAGAAACTTATCCCACAAAGGACATTTGGCGGACTTGTCAAAGTTGGCATTGACGGATTTGGTAAAGTAATCTTGGGGAGTTGCCGGTCTGACTTCAAAGGTATTCAGGTCAATGACACCCGCCGGACTGTTCAGGAGCATTTTATTCCTGTCAAGGTAATTCGGGGCAATCGGCACATAATGCTGAGCTTCCTTTTCGATGGCAGTTTTGGCATGGTGGCTTCTGGATTTTTTGCAGTGCCTGTCAAACTGCTCTTTCATGTCGGCGTCCTGCTGTTCATAGTAAGCCGCTTCCTGTTTCATAGCTTCTACACTCCTGTCAATTAGTCTGTTGATAAAGCCTGTTGTATCGTACACCCACTTGATTTTATCGTAGAGCATCCATTTTTTATCGGTATAGTAGTAGCCGATTTTGCCGCCGAACATATCCGTAAACCGCTCGGCATTGCCCGTATCGTCAAAGCCGTAAAGTTTTGGCTTGCCGATGGTGACGGAGAAGTCATCTTCCCTCGGCACTGTCGGAGAATAGGTATCCTTACAGCTTTCAACGGCTTTTTGAAGAGTGATGTTGCCGTAGGTATCCCGTCCATGCTTTTCATCCCACTTGTCCCGCATGAGCTGGGACTGACGGAAAATCCTGTCCATCATGGCAATGTCCTTCTGGCACCAGAAGGCAAGCATAGAACAAAATGCCATATCTGCCCTGCTGTCATCACCGTCATAATCGGACGTATCGCCATGAAACAGTCTTGCAAACTTCATACCGCTTTGGCTGTTCATGGCTTTGTCAATGATGTCTTTGTCGGTCAACGTCAACATTTTAGGCTTGTTCTCAACAGGCTTTTCCTGCATATACGCTTGATAGACCAGTGCGGCATGGGCTTCACGGCTTGCCACGGGCTTGTCGTTGAAACGGTTGCCCGTCACGGTAAAGTACCTGCCGCTCTGGTACATCTCCAGATGGACACCCTTGTCAAGGGCATTGGTTTTTTTCTTCTTCCAGTCGTCATGGACTTGCCCTTTGTAGAGGATATGGATTCCCGTCCCCGAGGGCGAAATCTCGGCATAGCTGTCCATTGTACTCACAATGTCAAGGGCATTTTTATGTACCACTCCATCGGCAATACAGTGGTCAATGTCTATCCCGCAATAGGGGCTGTCGGCTGTCAGCACAAAGCCGATACCGCTGTAGCCGTAGGTTTGGCAAGCCTGCACGGCTTGTTCATACGTCCCCCAAGTACTGCTGTCAGTGGGGCTTGCATTGCCGTTGTACAAAGGCGATTTTGGGACTTTGTTCAGGTGGCAGATCCATTGTTTGGTTTGTTTTAATTCATTCATTTGAAAAACTCCTTTCACTTATACTCCCAAAACGCCTGAATTTCTACCTTTAGGGGTAGAACTCTGCCAATTTTCTTTCCAATATTTTGCATTTTTTATGTTTTTGCACTTGATTTTTTCGCTTGTTTCGGGTATACTTTTCTCGTAGTATTTTTTAGTCGCACCTCGCATGAGGTGCGTGAGT
>ONUD01000126.1 GCA_900320925.1 uncultured Eubacteriales bacterium | reverse complement strand
TTTTATCCAATGTACCGTCCTCTTTGAGTTCTGCCATAGCCTTGTTGACACTTTCCAGCAGGTCGGTGTTGGACTTGGCAATGACGGCGGCATAATCCTCATCTGTCAGTTCCTGATCCACGATTTTCAAGCCTTCATTCTTGGCAACAAATACCTTGGCAGGTTGTTCATCCATAATCACGCAGTCGATTTTGTCCTGAAGCAGCGACAAGATTGTTTCCGAGTAGGTGGAAAAGTGCATCACTTCGCCGCCTTCTTCTTCCGATACAAAATCGCCCGCAATGATGGCACCTGTGGTACCGTTCTGCACGCCTACTTTTTTGTCTTTCAGATCTTCGGATTTGGTAATACCTGTTGCTTCTGCGGAAGTTTCAGCAACCGATGCAGGGGTGGAGGAAGCGGTATTTTGGGTATTGTTATTCTCGCCGCATCCCGTACAAATACCTGCTGTGAGTGTCATGGCAGCCATCAGAGCTACTACTTTTTTCATGTTAGCCATCTTCAACGTCTCCTAAATCAATATTTTTTTGCTTGATAATGAAAATCACATTCATCTCAACTCTTCTATTATAGCATACTATCTCCTGTTATCTATGAACATTCTGTTAATATTTGCACTATCCAATTTCCAGCATTTCTTTTGACAAAATCCCATAAGTATGGATTGTAGAAGGGGAAGAGATATGTTATAATCATAGCATGAAAGAAAGGAGTATCATACAATGAAAAAAATAATGACCATGATAGGAGTTTTGCTGTCAGCGGTGATGATGGCTTCGTGCGGACAGCCCCAGCAGTCTGACAAGGAGTTTTCCATTGCCATGCCCGAAAGCAGTGTGCAGGAATCTTCTGAGGCGGAAAGCAGTATGGAACCATCTTCCCAAGAGAGAAGGGAACAGGAATCTTCGCAGAAAGCTTCCGTGTCAGAAGAAGCTTCACACAGGGACGTTTCTTCTGACAGCCGTACAAGAGAAGTAATCAGCCAGCTTGTCGATGTGGAAAAGCTGGGCGACAAGACAAAAGCCGTTCTGGACGAAACAGCCGACAATGACAGTATCTATATGGATGTGAGAGGGGATATTGTGCTGTTTGGAGGATTGACCTCCCAGTTTGACATTCAGATTGCCAAAAGCAGTGACGGCTTGATGGAAAGCATTTCACTGGGAGAGGAAACTCTGAAATTTATCAGCAATGATGATGGAGTCTATCAGATTGATGACACTGCCCAAATTGCCCGTCATACGGAACAAACGGACAGCTTGCAGGAAGTTTCTGCTGAAACCTCTGTTGATGCAGTGGTGAATCAGATTCTTGCCTATCTGTCCCATAGCTTTGGGCTGGAATCCCTGCAATATACCCGCAGCGGTTCAGAGGAATATCAAGGCAGTCTGTACAGCTTTGAAGAGTATAAAGCTGACCCCTATACCGTCAAGGTATACTTTGACGGTGACACCCCCAAATACCTTACCAGCACCGATAAAAACAAGCAGACTTCTGTACTCACTGTCAATGCACTGACTTCTTCCCCTGACCAGAATCTGTTTACCGTTCCCAAGAACTATACCATTGTAGAGAGTGAATCGGAATGACAGCTCCACTCTCCAAACTCCACTCTGAATACTAAATTCTTGTGTGGGGGCATATAATGCAGAGAGAGGTGATCGAGTGGAAAAGCTGAAAGTATATGGTTACTGTTCGGTGACACTGCTGTGTATTTTTTTGTTTGGAGGACTGCTGTATACGGCTTTTCAGGCAGATGACAGTATCAGCGTGTCGGCAGACCATCAGGTACGTCCTGTCATTGTGATTGATGCGGGGCATGGAGGAGAGGACAGCGGTGCTGTAGCCAACGGTATCATGGAAAAAAATATCAATCTGAGCATTGCCTTAAAGCTGAGGGATATGCTCCGTGCAAGCGGCTGTCAGGTAGTGATGACAAGGGAGAGTGATATATCCATCGGTGACGCTTCTGCCGCTACGACAAGAGAACAAAAGGTTTCTGACCTCAAAAACAGGGTCAAAATCATCAATGACGGTACAAACCGTATTCTTGTCAGTATCCATCAGAACAAGTTTGAACAAAGTCAGTATTTTGGAACACAGATGTTCTATTCCAAAAATCATGCTCAAAGCAGAGAACTGGCAGAAGAACTGCGGAAGTCCGTGACAGGTATGCTACAGCCTGATAATCAGCGGGAATTGAAGCCTGCCGACAGCAATATCTATATTTTAAATCAGGCAAAGGTGCCTGCGGTGATTGTAGAGTGCGGATTTCTCTCCAACGAGCAGGAAGCCAAAAAGCTGGCTGACAGTGACTATCAACAAAAGATGGCATTTTCCGTTTTCTGCGGAATCATGGGATATGTCAATAAAGGAAGCGATTAAATGGGAAAAATCAAGAGTGTATTCGTATGTTCACAGTGCGGCTATGAAAGCGGCAAGTGGTACGGAAAATGTCCGTCCTGCATGGAGTGGAATACCTTTAGCGAGGAAGTGAGGGAATCTTCCAAAGCAGGTCTGCCTGCCCCTCAGAAAAGAGTCCGTTCCTCGTCCATGCCGGTCAGAATATCGGAGATTTCCACACAGGACGAGGAACGCTACTATACAGGCTCCAAAGAGCTTGACAGGGTACTTGGGGGCGGTATTGTCAAAGGTTCACTGGTACTGCTGGGGGGCGATCCTGGTATCGGCAAGTCGACCATTTTACTGCAAATTTGCAACCACCTTGGCAAGATACTGAAAATTCTCTATATTTCCGGTGAGGAATCCAAAAGACAAATCAAACTGCGTGCCTCACGATTAGGGGTGAATTGTGAGAATCTGCTTGTCATGACGGAGACGGATGTAGAGGTCATTGCTGACCAGATACAGACCGAAAAGCCTGATTTAGTCATGATAGACTCCATACAGACAATGAATTTCAAGGAGCTGAGTTCCTCTCCGGGAAGTGTGACACAGGTAAGAGAATGTACCAATATCCTGATGAGAACTTCCAAAATGCTGGATATTCCCTGCATAGTGGTCGGACACGTCAACAAGGACGGTGCGATTGCAGGGCCAAAGGTCTTGGAGCATATTGTAGATGCCGTACTGTACTTTGAGGGCGACAAGCAGATGTCTTACCGTATTTTGCGTGCTGTCAAGAATCGGTACGGCTCTACCAATGAAATCGGTGTATTTCAGATGGGGGATACAGGTCTCAGCGAAGTGGAAAATCCGTCTTTGATGCTTCTGTCGGGCAGACCGAAGAATGTATCGGGAACGTGCGTTGCCTGTACGATGGAGGGTTCCCGACCGATTTTGGCAGAAATACAGGGCTTGGTTACAAACTCCGGCTACGGCAATGCACGAAGAATGTCAACGGGCTTTGACTATAACCGAATGTCCATGCTGTTAGCGGTGCTGGAAAAGAAGTGCGGGTACTTTTTTTCCAGCATGGACGCTTATATCAATGTTATCGGGGGCTTGCGTCTGGACGAGCCTGCTACTGACCTTGCGGTTGCACTGGCACTGGTCAGCAGTCTGAAAGAGATTGTCGTTCCCGAAGATGTACTGGCATTCGGAGAAGTAGGGCTGACGGGGGAGATACGCTCCGTCAACCGTGCCGCCATGAGAGTATCCGAGGCGGCAAGACTGGGATTCCGAAAGTGCATTTTGCCGTATCATAATCTTAAGGGACTGGTAATGCCCTCGGACAGCGAAATTGAAATCATTGGTGTCCGCAGTATCAGGGATGCGGTGGCGGCACTGGGGGGCTGACCTTGTAGGCACAGCCGTCAGATGTGCAGTTGGTAACGGCTGAGGTGCTTTCAAGCGTGCAGCAGCCGTCCTTTTGATACATACAGTTCTCTGTACAGGGAATCCACATCATACGCTCACCTTTTTTACTTAGTATGGATAGAGGATAGGAAAAAAACAGGAGGAATATGCAATGGTAAGGGAAATTATCAAAGACGTCATGCTTCTGATGAAAAAATCTACGCCTGCCACAAAGGCGGATTTGGGAACGGCAAGGGATCTGCGGGATACACTGCAAGCCAATGCCTACAGGTGTGCGGGCATGGCGGCGAATATGATTGGGGTACAGAAACGAATCATTGCCGTACAGATGGGCATGGTTCCCGTGGTCATGCTCAACCCGAAGATTACTGTCCATTCAAAGGAACGCTATGAAACGGAAGAGGGTTGTTTATCTCTTGAGGGAGTGAGAAAAACAGTGAGATGGCATGAAATTGATGTGGAATTTGAGGATATGTTTCTCAAAAAACGCCGCAGTCATTATACAGGTTTTACCGCTCAGGTCATACAGCATGAGATTGACCACTGCGATGGTATAATCATATAAAAATTTATATGATGAGAAATGTATTTTGGTGGAATGATAGAAAAAAAAATAATTCTTATTTAGAATATTGAAAGGCAGATATTGTAATATTATGGAAGAAAAAGAAAATTGGGAGGATTGTGTATGCCCCTCGTAGCAACGCAGATTATTCTTGCCTTGGGAGGACTGGGACTGTTCCTGTATGGCATGAAGCTTCTGGGCGATGGTTTGGAGCTGGCGGCAGGTGCCAAGCTGAGAGTGATACTTGAAAAGCTCACTTCCAACAGGTTTCTGGGTGCCTTGGTCGGCATAATTGTGACAGCCATCATCCAAAGCTCCACGGCTGTATCGGTCATGGTGGTGGGTTTTGTCAATGCAGGTCTGATGACACTGACACAGGCCATGGGTGTCATTATGGGTGCAACAATCGGAACGACTGTCACCAGTCTGATTCTGTCGTTCAATATTGCACAGTATATGCCCGTACTGATCTGCTTCGGTGCATTTATGGTGAGTCTGAGCAAGAAGAATAATACCAAGTACGTTGGACAGATCATTGCCGGCTTCGGTATCCTGTTTTTTGGCATGACGACTATGAGCGACAATCTCAAACCGCTGGCATCATCGGATTTTTTTCAGTATATGATTACTTCGGTGGGTGATCCGCTGATTGGTATCATTTTTGGTACGATTTTTGCAGGTGTCGTGCAAAGCTCTTCTGCAACAGTGGGTGTCTTGCAGGCACTCGGTGCCGCAGGTGCGTTGGCACTGCCGAATGCGGTGTATATCGTGTACGGTATCCATATCGGTGCGTGTGTCACGTCTGTCATTTCGTCCATTGGTGCTTCCAAAGCCGCACAACGTACCGCTTGGTCGTACGTTATCTTTTGTTCGATAGGTGTCTTGATGTTCACGGGGATTACGATGTTCACACCATTCGTGTCATGGGTGCAGGCTTCTACCGATAATGTGTCGCTGCAAATCTCGTTGGTACATATTATTTTCAGCATCGTGACCACGCTTGTTCTTCTTCCGTGCAATGGTATCATCATCAAGATGGCTTGTATGATTATACGAGGAGAAGAAAGCACCGAAAAAGAGGCGTGCCGTTTGAAGTATGTGGATGAGAGAATCCTGAAAACACCGCCGATTGCTGTCAATCAGATTACCAAGGAGATACAGCGGATGGGCAGGCTTGCCAAAAAAAATTTTGTATTGTCTATGGAAGCCCTGCTGGAACTGGATAAGAAGAAAATTGAGCAGGTGGAGGAGAATGAGGAAGTCATTGACTACCTGAACCATACCATTACAAGCTATCTGGTGAAAATCAATGGTTTGGCGATTGAAGATACCGACCGTGAAAAAATCGGTAAGTATTATCATGTGGTGAGCGACATGGAGCGAATCGGTGACCATGCAGAGAATATCTGCGAGATAGCGGGAATGCAGCTTGAAAAGAATGAAATGTTCAGTGAAAAGGCAATTGCAGAAATCAATGAACTGAAAGAACTGGTAACGAGTGTGATTGACAATTCCCTGAAGATCTTTGACGGAGAGTCCCGTGACCGTAGGATGTTCCGCTTGGTGGGGGATACCGAACAGAAAATTGATGATAAAACAGAGCTGTTCAAGGAAAAGCATATCGAACGGCTGCGTGACGGTGAGTGTGATGCCACCGTGGGAACGCTGTTCATGGAGCTTCTGACCAATCTGGAGCGGATTGCCGATCACAGCACCAATATTGCCTTTTCCTTCTTCCCGAATTTCAGACCCATACAGAATGAAGCATAAAGAAAAGACTGACCGTGTTTGGCGGTCAGTCTTTTTTGGGAAGCTGTCGGTAAATTTCAAGATAGTCCCTTGCCATGGAGGTGTAGGCATCATTAGGAACGGTACGGCGGACAATGTCACGGATCCGCTGTTTCTGGGCAGTATCAAGAGAAGCGATTTTTTTAAGATATTCGGCAAACTCTTCCGGTGTCTGATAGACCAGCCCGTTGACACCGTTCTGAACGATTTTGTAGGCAATGCGTTCCCTGTCCTCCTTGATGAGGACAGGCAGACCGCATGCCATCGCTTCCACAAACGAAACGGACATCAGCCCGTCATCATAGGAACAGACATATACATCACTGGCAGCGTACACCACGGGCATATGTTCATGGGGAACCGTGCCGGCAAACCATACTCTGTCGGTAATATTCAGCTTGCGGCAGAGATTTTTTAAATAGTCTGTTTCGGTGCCGTCACCCACGATAAGGAGTTGGATATTGTCAGAGGGCTTGATGTATCTGGCAAAGGCGGCAAGGGCAAACTCGAGATTTTTTTCAACGCTCAGACTGCCGGCAAACACGGCTGTGACGGCAGTGGGGGAAAGACCGAGCCGGAAACGCAGCTTTTCAACTGCCGATGAAGCTACCCTGCGGTCATCAAAGTGTTCGGTGTCAACGGCAGTCTGTACCAACTGTACAGGGACTTTTCGTCCGGCACGCTTGACAAAAAGATCGGCTCTGCTACAGGAAGAGGTGACGGTGTCTGCGGTGTCGAGCAGGTCACAGAAATGCTTTTTTTCAAAATAGGTACGCATTCTCCATAAAAGCGGATTATCCGAAGCGTGACGGTCAAGGAAATAGTCGTGAATGGTAAAAACCACAGGAGCCTGTACCCTGTCTGCAACCTCCAGACCCATATAAGCAATTTTGGTATCGGTATGGATGTGGACAACATCGGGACGAAAACGGCAAATAAAGTTCAGTACTTTTGGATTGGAGATTTTTTTACATTCATACCCGTACTTGTTGCGGGCAGGCTTGGCAGGACAGCGGATCACCCCGTCCTTGTAGCAGTCCTCACTGACATTTGGGTCGGAGGTGACGATCAGCACCTTGTGGGAAAGTGCCTCCAGCCCCTTTTTCAGTACTTCAATATAGCTGGAAATACCGCATACATACGGTGAAAATACCTCCGTGAAAATTAAAATACGCATAAGATCACCAATTATTCAAGATTCATACGGCTATTATACCATATCTTCCACGGAAACAAAAGAGATTTTGATAAATTCGTAAAAAGCTCTTTTAAATTAAATAAAAATATTGTATAATGGTAGGCAGAATTTTGTTGACTTTGAAACAATAACAGCGGAGGTGTCTTTATGGAAACAAAATTTTCAGTCAGTCTTGCGAAAATTATTTCAGAGTTGGAGTTAGATGTTGCCTATATGCCCAATGAGCCGGAAAAGATTCATGTATCCTCAAAGGATATTACCCGTCCGGGTCTGGAACTGACAGGATTTCTGGACTTTTTCGACAATTCCAGAATCATTCTCTTTGGCAATACCGAGAACAGCTATCTGAACCGTTTCAGCTCCGAACAGCGGTTCCATGTCATCAGCAGGCTGTTTGCACTCCAGCCGCCTGCCATTATCGTGACAAGGGGCATTATTCCTTACAGCGAGCTGATGTCGGCAGCGGATAAGTACAAGGTGCCTGTCCTGCGTTCTTCCGAGGCAACTTCGGGACTGTCGGCAGCACTGGTATCGCTGTTGAATACGGAGCTTGCCCCCCGTGTGACAAGGCACGGAGTATTGGTAGAGGTCTATGGTGAAGGCTTGCTGATTGTGGGGGACAGCGGTGTCGGTAAGAGCGAAACTGCCATCGAGCTGATTAAGAGGGGTCACCGGCTGATTGCCGATGATGCGGTGGAAATCAGGAGAATCTCCAACAAGCAGTTGATTGGCTCTGCTCCTGAAAATATCCGTCATTTTATCGAACTCAGGGGCATAGGAATTATCAATGCCCGCCGGCTGTTCGGTATGGGTGCTGTCAAGCTGACGGAAAAAATTGATATGGTCATCAATCTGGAAATATGGGACAATAAAAAAGTGTATGACCGTATGGGAATGAGCAGTGAAATGACAGAGATTTTGGGCAATGAAGTGCCGATTGTGACAATCCCCGTGAAGCCGGGACGAAATTTAGCGGTCATCATCGAGGTGGCGGCGATGAACAACCGCCAGAGAAAAATGGGCTATAATGCTGCCCGTGAGCTGTTCCAGGCACTGGGACTGGAATATCCCGAAGAGGACGGCGGCAAACAAACGATTGCATTTTGAGGAGAATCGCATGATGAATGAAAAATTTTGGAACCTTCTGAAAGAACAGAAGGCGGGTTTTTATTTTGATGAGCCGATGCACCAGCATACCACTTTCCATATCGGCGGTAAGGCTGACTGCCTTTGTGAAGTCGGAAATGCCGAGGCATTAAGGAATATTTTGCAGCTGTGCAAAGAATATGAAGTGCCATACTTCATTCTGGGAATGGGGTCTAATTTGCTGGTGTCGGATGACGGTATCAGGGGACTGGTGATACGGCTGACAGGAGAGTTTACAAACATTTCCCTGATGGATGCACATACGGTTCGGTGCGGTGCCGGTGTGACGCTGGCAGGACTGTGTGTCTTTGCCAGAAAGGTATCGCTGGGCGGACTGGAGTTTGCATGGGGGATCCCCGGCTCGGTCGGTGGAGCCGTGTATATGAATGCGGGAGCATACGGCGGAGAAATCAAGGATGTGGCCGTGGAAGCAAGATATATGAATACACAGGGAGAGGTGCAGACCCTGCGGCAGAAGGAACTGGATTTTGGCTATCGCCACAGTGCCTTTACCGACACAAAGCATATCATTCTGGATGCCGTGTTCCGCCTTGCACCGAAACGGCAGGAGGATATTATCGACCGTATGCAGGAGCTCATGGACAAGCGAAAAACTAACCAGCCGATCAATCATTACAGTGCCGGCAGTGTGTTCAAAAGACCAAAAGACGGTTATGCGGCGGCACTCATTGAAGAATGCGGTCTGAAAGGCTGCACCATCGGCGGAGCATCGGTCAGTCCGAAGCATTCGGGCTTTATTGTCAATGACAACCATGCTTCCGCAGAGGATGTGAAGCAGCTCATCAGGCACATTCAGCAGGTTGTCAAAGAGCAGAAAGGTGTTGACCTTTGCTGTGAGGTCAAATTTGTAGGTTGAGGGAGTTATATGGAATTTATTATCATCACGGGGCTTTCGGGAGCAGGAAAGTCGGTCGCCATGAAGAGCATGGAAGATATTGGTTACTACTGTGTGGACAATATCCCGCCCATGCTGCTGCCGATTTTTTATGAGCTTTGCGAGAAGTCCTCGGATACAAGAATGAAAAAAATTGCGGTCGTGACGGACGTGAGAGCAGGGGATGCTTTTGAACAACTGTTCGATTCGCTGGACAAGCTGGTGGCAGCCAAAAAGGAATATAAGATTCTGTTTCTGGATGCCAACGATGATGTACTGCTGCGGCGGTTTCGGGAAACAAGGCGAAAGCATCCGCTGAATGATATTTGCAATGGCTCCACTGAAAAGGCGGTGCGTTTGGAACGGGAGCTGCTGATGAGAGTCAAGGCAAAGGCGGACTATGTCGTGGATACCTCCCTGCTTGCCCAGGCACAGCTCAAGGAACGCATGACGTCCCTGTTTTTAGGCAATGCGGCCATGGGCATGACGGTCACGTGTATGTCGTTCGGCTTCAAGTACGGTCTGCCTGCGGAAGCGGATCTGGTGTTTGATGTCAGATGTCTGCCGAATCCGTTTTATGTGCCGGAGCTGAAAATGCATACAGGGCTGGAGGAATGTGTCTTTGACTATGTGATGCAGTTCGAGCAGTCCAAGGGGTATGCAGAAAGAATGATTTCCCTGGTGGATTATGCCATGCCGCTGTACCTGTCGGAGGGAAAGAGCCAGTTGGTCATTGCCGTGGGCTGCACGGGAGGCAAGCACCGCTCAGTCACACTGACAAGGGTACTGTACCAGCATATCCTTGAAACGGGTCAGCGTGTCACGGTACACCACAGAGATGTCAGCAAGGCGGGAAAATAATGTCATTTTCAAAAGAAACCAAACAGGAGCTTTGCAATGCTCCTGTGTTTACACAGGCACAGAAAATTGCAATGGTCTACGGCATGGTGCTGTTTTCAAGGGTGTTCACGGTGTCGGGCATTGCCTGCTCGACAGAAAGCCGCCCTGCTGCCATGCTGTATTCCGAACAGCTTT
>ONUD01000102.1 GCA_900320925.1 uncultured Eubacteriales bacterium | reverse complement strand
TCACTGTAACTGTTCATCCAGTTGATAGCAGGGTAATGTCTTGCATAGGCAAGTGCCTTGTCCAATGCCCAGAAGCATCGGGTAAAGCGTTTGGTATTCTGCGTAACAGGCTCGGAAAAGTCCGAACCCTGCGGTGACACCGCACCGATAATCGTCACGGAACCCTCACTGCCGCACAGGGTATTGACCCGTCCGGCACGCTCGTAAAACTCTGACAGTCTTGACGGCAGATAGGCAGGAAATCCCTCTTCTGCCGGCATTTCTTCCAGACGACCCGATATTTCACGCAGAGCCTCTGCCCATCGGGAGGTAGAATCCGCCATGATTGCCACATGATAGCCCATGTCACGATAGTATTCTGCCAGTGTCAGACCCGTATAGATAGACGCTTCACGGGCTGCCACGGGCATATTGGAGGTATTGGCAATCAGCACGGTTCTGTCTGTCATGGGTCTGTCGGACTTCGGGTCAATCAGCTCCGAAAATTCGTCGAGTACCTGACTCATCTCATTGCCACGCTCGCCGCAGCCGACATACACGATAATATCCGCATCGCACCATTTGGCAAGCTGGTGCTGGTTCATGGTTTTTCCTGTACCGAATCCGCCCGGAATGGCAGCAGTGCCGCCCTTGGCAATCGGGAACATGGTATCCATGACACGCTGTCCTGTAATCAGCGGGACGGTTGCCGGCAGTCTTTCACTGCACGGACGGGCATTGCGGATCGGCCACTTCTGGCACAGTGTCAGGTCATGCTCCACACCCTTGTCATCTTTGAGTGTCACAATCGTATCCATCAGTTTATATTTGCCGTTTGGCTGTATACTTGTCACGGTACCGCTGAGTGTCGGCGGCACGAGAAAACGGTGTTCAATAATGGCCGTTTCCGGACAGACGGCATAAATCTGTCCTGCCTCCAGCCTGTCACCGACCTTGACCCTCATCTTTACATTCCAATACCGTTCCAAATCAAGGGGAGATACTGCCGCACCTCTTGAAATAAACGAACCGCTGGTTTCCTCAATGGCTTTGAGCGGCCGTTCGATACCGTCAAATATATTATCAATAATCCCCGGGCCGAGCAGCACATTCATGGGTGCCCCCGTTCCGACAATCGGATCACCCGGCTTCAAGCCTGTTGTTTCCTCGTAGACCTGTATGGTTGTCAGCTTGTCATTGATACCGATGACCTCACCGACAAGCCTTGCCTGACCGACATACACCATTTCCATCATGGAAAATGTTCTTGTATTCTTCACCGTCACAACAGGACCGTTGATTCCGTAAATCACATCTTTCATGCAAACCTTCACCTCATTCCGTTACTTTCAAGCCTGAATTTTCACAGAACCATTCTCTTTGCTGTGAAAGTTTTGTATCGAGTGTTTCATCGGCAAGCAGTCCCATGGAACGGCTGATTCCCGTGACACCGCCGATGGTGATTTCATCAGACGGCTGTACCGTGCAGTTTCTGCCGAATGCAGACAGGATTTTCTGTTGATATTTCATATCCCTTTGTTTCACGTACAGGACAACATCATCGGCTGTCAGACGTGCGGCAATGCGTTTCACGGATGTCAGCAGTTTTGTTTCATAGTCTGCCGTGGCGGTATAGGCTTCCAGCCGCTCTTTGGCACGTGCAAACACCTTTTCTTCAATTTCCTGACGCTTCACAAAGATACTTTTACGGCTTGCATTTTCTGCCTTGGAAAGCTCTCTGGCAATACTGGTATTGATAGCGGACATTTTTCTTTGCAGGAGTACATACGCTTCTTTCAGACCGTCCTCTTCTGCTTTGTTGAGTTCTTTTTCCTTAAAGTCCTCGGCTTCGGATTCCAGTTTGCTTCGCTGTTCTGCCGCATATTTCTCAATGGCTTTCAGAAAATTATCCGTCTTGCTCACTATATCGGGCATTCCTTTCCCCCCAATCCGTGCATTAAATCTTCACGCCGATGGCTTCCCTGACATAACGGGTAATGGAGTCCTTGGCACGGCCGCTGCCGTGTCTGTCGGGAATCTCGACAATCAGCGGCTGGCGGCGGTTCAGCTTCAGGTCATACACCAGTTCCGGACAAAGCTGTACCAGCCGTTCCGTCATCAGAATGACCGCCACGTCCTCCATCTCCATTGCTTTTTGCAGGGTTTCACGCACCTGGCTGTCCTTATGTACGACAACGCCGTCAATGCCGGCAAGGTGCATTCCCATCAGTGTATCCACGTTATCGCTTATCAGATAGAACTTCATCAGTTTTCCTCCATCAGAATTTGGAGATGATAAGAATGGATACCAGCAGTCCGTACAAAGCAACACCTTCGCCCAGTGCCACGAAAATCAGGGCTTTACCAAAGGCTTTGGGATCCTCGCTTGTCGCACCGATAGCGGCAGGTGCGGCACCGCCTACGGCAATACCGCCGCCAATGCCGGAAATGCCGGTAGCAAGGGCTGCGGCGAGCATGGAAAGACCCATGTTCATATCACCGGCAGGGGTGGCAGCGGCAGGCTCGGCGGCAAAGGCGGTCAGTGATACCACAAGGCACGCAATGCCTACCATACAAAAAGCAGCAATTTGGCTGAGAACGGCTCTTTTGCGGGTTCTCCTGCCGAGAGCCACCATTTTATAGGCATAGCAGATGGAAGCTGCCAGAAATACTGCGGGTACGGTCATCAAAATCAATTCTAACATAACGAAATCCTCCCAAAATGATAGTTTTTATTCATCTGTTTTTTTGGCGGTCACGGGCTTGAATGCACGTCCCTCACCGATGTAGAAGCGGCTGAATATCTCGTAATAATCCAGACGCAGTACCTGAATTGCCACCAAAAGGGCTTCCAGTGCCATCACGATGCCGTTGCCGACAATCAGCACGATGGTATAGCCGACTGCTCCGCCGACCATTTCTGCCAGTGTGAATACCACCAGCATCATGCCGGCATGAACCAGGATATAGGCTCCGACACGCAGGAATGACATGGTATTGGTCACATAGCTCAGGCAGATTTCAAACACCTCAAAGAAGCTCTGCATACAGTATTCTCCCCATTTGATGGGTTTCTTCTTTTTGGGGCGTTTGGCAAGCTCTCCGAGAGGCTCTCTGAAAAAGATCAGGAGAATGGGCACGGCAATCAGGCAGATAATATACAGAGGGTTCATCACTTCAATGCCGAGGAACATCTGGCACACCAGTCCCACGACCAGCGACACATAAAAGACAAATCCTGACACACCGTTCGCCCCGAAAAAGGCACTTTCATAGTCCCGCCGTTTCAGGGAAGAAACGATATTGACCAGCATGGAAATGGCAATGGTGACAAAGCCGATGGCAACGGAACCGTAAATAATCATGTTGATACTGTCCGCTTCCATGACTTCAATCAGCTTGCCGTTGGTACCGAACAGGGCGGAATGGATACCGTCAAGGGCGTGTTCAAAGCCAAACACCGACCCGTACAGGAATCCAAAAATCATGCCGGAAATACCGCAGGGAATCAGAATCCTGCCGATTTCCATTTTCTTGAATTTCCACATCAATGCACCGACAATGGCAACGACCAATCCCTGACCGACATCACCGAACATGATGCCAAAGAACAGGGTATAGGTAATGGCCACAAAAAGTGTCGGGTCAATTTCATTGTAGTTTGGCAGGCCGTACATTTTGACATAGTATTCGTACAGCTTAACAAAGGGCGGATTTTTCATAATGACAGGCGGGGAGTTTTTCAGTTCGTCCTTGCCGTCCGTCAGGGAGTACTCCACACTTTTGATACTGTCAAGGTGCTTGGTAAAGTAGGCTTCCTTATCGGCAGGAATCCAACCGACTAAAATAAAGCTTTTGTTGTACTTGTACACATAGCGTTTGATTTCGTTGTAGGAATCCATTTCCTCCAGCTTGCTGTAATACAGCAGGCACTTGTCCTTTTCCTCCGAGAGGAACGCTTCCAGATTTTTCTGTGCCGTGTCGAATGATGTTTGCAGTTCTGCCATTTCTTTTTCCAGACTGGCTTTGTACTGTTC
>ONUD01000242.1 GCA_900320925.1 uncultured Eubacteriales bacterium | reverse complement strand
GGCAAAAACCGTGCACATAAAGTGATAATTGCAAGTGAATTTAAGAACAGAGCGAAGGTATCTCATGCAATCAAGTAACAGCGGTTTTTGACGGAGGGAGCGTGGCGGCAAGGAAGTTTCTCTTGCCATGTCCAACATCGGGCAAACATCCCCGTTAATATTAGAAACTTGATTTCCGTGCAGAATGGCAAGTTCCCCTTGTTTTGGAACGGTTGTGTATGTTATAATACAAGAAAAAGCAAGGAGTTGAGAAGGGTGAAACGGCTCAGGGATATTCTGGGAGGAATCATGATTGCATTGGTGTCGATTCCCATTTCCATGGGATATGCACAAATTGCAGGTCTGCCTATGCAGTACGGGCTGTATGGCTCGGTATTCCCTATCCTGCTGTTCGGCATACTGACCACTTCCCGTGATTTTGTATTCGGGGTGGATGCCGCCCCTGCCGCCCTGACAGGAGCTGCCATTGTTTCTCTGGGCATCGTTCCCGAATCCGAGGAAGCCTTAGCCGCCGTTCCGACCATTGCCTTTTTTGCGGGAGGCTGGCTGCTCCTGCTGTACTTTCTCAGAGCCGGAAAGATTGTACAGTACATCTCCGAATCCGTCATGGCAGGGTTTGTGTCAGGAATCTGCTGCACCATTATCCTCATGCAGATACCCAAACTGTTCGGCGGCACGGCCGGAACAGGAGAAGTGATTGAACTGACGGAACATATCATCGGACAGCTTGCTGTCTTTCATCCCTTATCGGCACTGCTGGGGATACTGACAATCACCGTCATCATGTTGGGAAAGCGGTTTGTCCCCAAGATTCCCCTGTCTGTGGTCATGATGGCGGCGGCAGTGGCAGCAACACTGCTGTTCCATGTCGATGCATACGGCGTCAAACTGCTGCCGGAGGTGGACAGCGGCTTTCCTCTGCTGCCATTTCGTTTTTATCTGCCCGATACCGACCTGTTGTTTTCCTCGCTGAGCATTGCGGCGGTCATTCTGGCAGAGTCGCTGTTGGCGTCAAAAGGCAATGCCATGAAAGATGGCTACCGTCTTAATAACAACAGAGAAATCCTTGCCTATTCGGCAGCCAACTTTGCTGCGGCACTGACCGGCTGCTGCCCTGTCAACGGCAGTGTCTCCCGCACGGGGATTGTCCGCCAGTTCGGAGTAAGCTCCCAATGGCTTTCGGTATCAGCTGCGGTCACCATGCTGATTGTGCTGTCCTTTGGCACATTCCTGATCGGCTATATGCCTGTACCGATGCTGACTGCCATTGTCATTGCTGCCTTGATGGGTGCCTGTGAATTTGGGGTCGCAAAGCGGCTGTTCCGTACCAGCAGGCAGGAGTTTTATATCTTTTTGGCAGCCTTTTTCGGTGTCCTGATTTTCGGCACGGTGGCAGGAGTCGTCATTGGTATCGTGCTGTCCTTCATTGCGGTTGTCATTCGTGCCGTGACCCCGCCGAGGGCATGGCTGGGGGTCATTGAAGGCAGGGAGGGCTTCTTCACCCTTGGCAGAAACAAAGAAGCTGCTGCCGTTCCCCATGTGATCATCTACCGTTTCAGCGGCAACCTGTTTTTTGCCAATATTGACACGTTTCAGAATGATATTGCAGCCGCCGTGAAGGAGGATACCAGCATTATTGTCATTGACGCAAGAGCCATCGGAAGCATTGATGTCACGGCGGCGGAAAGACTGGTGATGATGTACCGGGATTATAAAGACAAGGGAATCCGTTTTTATGTCACGGAGCATATCGGTGAAGTCAATGACCTGCTGAAACAGTACGGACAGACGGACTTTCTTCGCAGCGGTGCGGTCAGAATGACCATCGCCCTTGCCCTGCGTGATGCAGGGGTGAAAGTGCCGCACGCAGCGGTTTCCCGCTTTGTGACACGCTCCTCAAGAGGTATACAGGCAGAACTGGAATGGGTGTTCGGAAAGGATGCCGAGCAGTTCAAATCCCGTATCGCCGATGAACTTTATGAACATATCCGGGACTATCAGAGCCTTGAGGAAGCCGAAAAAAGCACCCATTGGGGACGCTTCAACCTGTTTGACGAGGAGGATCTGCTTGACAGACTGGAACTGCGGCTGATTGAATTTTCGGAGGATACGGCAGAAACCGAGCGTCTGGAACAATTGATTGAACAGCGGCGTGAAACCATTGAAAGGAAAATGCTGCGGATGGATCCGAATGTCCGGCGGCGTTTGCAGCAGCAGCACAGCCGTTTTCTGTCCCGATTGCAGGCAGAGGATCCTGACGCATATGCCCTTTTGCAGCAGTATCGGGAAAAACATCGTATTGACAAAGCACCATAAAAATAGTATCATTTTCTTATAAAATGATTTTGGTAACGGATGTGGGGTGAAAAAAGCAGTGGAGTTTCAAGAATTTCTGAAAGGGGACGCTAATGAACTGCCGTTTGCTACATTTTCCTACAAGGGCTATTCCTTGTGGAACATCAGTAAGGATACATTGGTTTCCGACAGCGGTCTGGGATATCTGGCCGATGTCCTGGGAGACCATTTCGGCTATCGGGACTACTATAACCTGAATCTGGGATGGCTGTATGAAAAAGAGGATACAGACTACTTTGTCAGGCTTTCTCCGGAAAGTCTCCTCCGAAATTTTAAGAACGGCGTGATTCCTCCGGCACATATTTTTACATTCGTTTCGGAAGCAGGACAGATCTGTATCAAAATTACGCCTGCTGTCATGCGTTCACCGAACGGGGACATTTTTTTGAAATTGCAGGCAGAAAATGTCACAGATCGTGTCATATACGAAAATATGCTGGAAGCTTCCGCCAAAATGTCGGAGTTCGTGGCACGCATTGACGGCAATGCCGAAATGGTGTATTTTCTCAATACGCTGTCTGCCAAAAATTATAAAAAAGTCTCTCTTGTCCCCCTGCTGACAATGTTCTCCGCCGCACTGGGGGAAGAATTGGACTGCCCCAAAGCACTGTTTGAGTTTATCGAGGGAAAGTGCGGCAAGGATTCCTCTGCCACCATTATCAACCGCTTTGCCGATGACAGCATCAAAAGTATCCACCTTGAAATCGTGAACCGAGAGGATAAGCAGTATTTTATCAGCGGTGCGGATGTGACTTCTCTGGTCAGGATGGAAGTCAATTCCTATTATGATATGCTCACAGGACTGCCGAACATGGACGCCCTGCGGCTCATCATGCAGCCTACCGTCAAAAAAATGCGTTCTGACGGCATGACTCCTGCACTGATCTACTTTGATATCCGTGACATGAAAGCGATCAATGAAAAATACAGCTTTGAACAGGGCAACGGTATCCTCAAAGGAACGGCCTATACATTGCGAAATGTATTTGCCGGCTGTCCGGTCGTCCGTCTGGCAGAGGATCACTTTGCGGTGCTGACCGACAAAACAGGGATGGAACAGCGAATTGAACAAGTGTATCAACAGGTGTTCAATAATCCAAGCGGGATCCCTGTGCAAATCTGTGCCGGAATCTATATCGACAACGGACAGTCCCTTGATACAGCCGCTATCTGTGACCGTGCAAGACTGGCGTGTAAAAGCCTGAAAGGCGACTACTCCAGCCGATACAAAATCTTTGAACACAATATTCTGGCCAACTACCACCAGAGAAGGCATATCCTCAACCGCTTTGAGGAAGCACTCGAAAAGGAGTACATTAAAGTATACTACCATCCTATCGCCCGTACCCTGAACGGGCATATCTGCGATATGGAAGCACTCTCCCGCTGGTTCGATCCCGAAAAGGGACGCTTGCAGCCGGCTCAGTTTATTGCCGTGCTGGAGGAACACCGGCTGATTCATAAGCTGGACTTCTATATGATACAGAAAATCTGCGAAAACCTCGACAGACAGCGAAGTGAAAATCTGCCGTTAGTGCCTGTATCGGTCAATCTGTCCCGTATCGACTTTGAGATGTTTGACATGGTGGATGAGGTGCTGCGGATTGTGGACAGCTACCGTATCCCCCATAAACTGCTCACGATAGAAATTACGGAAAGTGCCTTTATCCATAACCGCCAATTCCTGAAAAGTCAGATTGACCGCTTCCGTACTGCCGGCTTTGATGTATGGATGGATGATTTCGGCAGTGAGTTTTCTTCGCTGAATACCCTGCATGAATTCACCTTCGACCTTGTCAAGCTGGACATGAACTTCATGATGAATTTCAGCCCCAAAGGAAAAAACCGTTCCATCCTGCCCGATATTATCACCATGCTGTTAAAGCAGGGAATGCATACACTGACAGAGGGGGTGCAGACCAAAGACCAACTGCATTTTCTGCGGGACATCGGCTGTGAAAAAGCACAGGGGTATCTGTTCAGCAGACCCATGCCCTGTGAACATTTCATGGATCCCTCCTCCAAAACAGGACTGACTTATGATGATTTCAGAATATCGGAGTACTATGACAAGATTGGCATGGTGCGGCTGGACAACTCCCTGATAACGGAGTACCGTATCCATCTGAAACACCAGATGCTGGGCATTCCCTCCGCCATCATTGAGTACCGTCAGGGCAGGTTCCGTATCCTGAAAGCCAACCCCCTTTATAAACAGTTCCTTGCCGTACTCGGTTTGCAGGAATATTGCACGGACGGGGAATATACGGAATGGGAGCGTCAGCCCTCCAGAGAATTTGCCCGTGCCGCCATCAAGTGCCTTGTGACACACAGCAGTGAAATCATCACCAATGATATCGAAAACGGCTGGAAAGTCTCTGCCCAGTTAGTTTGTCTGTCCTACAGCTTTTCCGCAGATATCGGTGCTTTTGTCACGGTTGTCGAAAAATACAACAAATAAAACCAGCGTCAGGATATCAACTCCTGACGCTGATTCTATTTTGCATTTCAGCTTTGAACTATAAATGAGCAAATCTGAAAACTGTACAAATGGATACGTTTGCCCGATGTTTGACATTACAACAGGAAACTCCATTGCCGCCACGCTCCCTCCGTCAAAAACCGCTGTAACTTGATTATATGAGATACTTTTTCTCTATTTTCAAGATTACTTGCTTTTATGACTTGATTTATACGGTTTTTGCCACCTCCCTCACGGAGGGAGGCTTATCCACTGCTTACCACTTTGGCAGAAGTTTTGGCAAACGATAAAGTAATGCAAGCCTCCCTCCGTGAGGGAGGTGGCAAAAGCTGGTAAACTATCTTTCGAAATGCCATATTTTTCTTCATGCAATGAATTGATTGAATAACAGGAAGTTGTCTAGCTTTTGACGGAGGGAGCGTGGCGGCAAGGCAGTATCCATTGTCATATCTTTCATCGGGAAAATGAATGGTTGCATTTTCACAATGCTTTATTTTGCTCATTTATAGTTAATAGATATGCAATCGACGTCAAGAGTTTAGTCCTGACGCCGATTACTTTAATTACTCTGCTTTCTTTTTGCCTGTGATAAACACAATGCCTGCCGAGAGGATGCCTGCCATCAGCAAAGCTGCCATCATCCACGGGGTATAGTCGCCGGTATGTACCGTAGCACCGTTGGAATTGTTGTTCGTATCGGTATTGACACTGCTCTGGCTGTTGTCGGGCTGAGAAGTCTTGGAGGGTTGGTCTTTAGAGGATTCTTCTTTGGACGTTTGTTCCTTTGAAGATTCTTCCTTGGAGGACTCTTCTTTGGACGGTTCGTCCTTGGAGGATTCATCTTTGGAGGGTTGTTCTTCCTCAGGCTTGCCCGTGAAGCTCCATTCAGGCTCACCGCTGTCGTCCGTTGTCGTGGCATAGCTCACGCCCCAGACAATGGGATCTTCGCCTGTGGTATCGAGCTTGACATAAATCACGCCGTCCTCGGTCAGTTCAGCTGTCAGATTGATCTGGCTGTTATTGGTACGGTCGTGGTCTGCTTCATATACACCATAGCTTTCTTTCCAGTCGCCATCGTTGAAGGCACGCACCTTGAACTCATACACACCTGCCGGAAGCACTTCTGTTTTGCCGACATAAATGCCGCTTTCTGTTTCATACATCGGAATGTCTTTGCCGACTTCCCATTTGGTCATACTGCCGACAATGCCGTATTTGGCATTCACAACAGGCTCTTCATGAGAGGATTCTTCCACCGGTGTTTCACTGCCGAGGTCTACCCATTTGGTACCGTCATACAGTTTTCTGCCGGTGTAAGCCATGGTCAGACCTGCCTGCATGGCACCGGGAATCTGATCCTTGCCGTTGTTGTTGAAGATGACCATAATATGGCTGCAAGAAGCAAACTGTTCGGGGAGCTGATAGGTAAAGTAGTTGTCGGCTTCCTTTGTCATCTTGACACCCGGCCACTGAGCGTTCGTAATCGTTTCTGCACCGCTCTCATCATACACATAGATGTTGACATCTGTCCAGTTCGTGCCGGTATTGTCATAGACAACGGTACCGTCCTGTACGGCGGGGAACTGTCTGGAAGCCAGCTTGTAGTAGGTATAGGTAACGGACACGTCCTTGCCGTTGTTGCCCGTACCCGAAAGAGTAAAGGTCACGGCGGAATTGTCATTCAAATCAGCACCAATGCCATTGTATGCTTTGCCGATCGTGATTTCATCGCCATCTTCAAACGTACCGCCCCATGTATGCTCGCCATCGGTGACACTGAATTGGCAGTTAGCCATATCAATCGCATGGACGGTCACTTTCATGGAGTCTGTAAAGCTGGTATCACTGTCAGGTTCTGCATAGACCTTGCTGGAGAAAGCGGAGTTGTAGACAACGGCAATACCGCTTTCGCCGACGGTACCTGTAATGGTGGAATCGGTGACGGTAAAGGTGTTGCCCGTCACTTCGTCTTTGTAAGTACCTGCGGGAACATAGCCGCTGACATTCTCCACGGATACTGCCCCGCTGCCGCTGCCGCAGACAATCACGGCACCGCCGTTTTCACGGGTGACAACGGCACAGTTCTCCGAAACACCATAAGCATCTGCTTTGCCTGCCATGGCATTGTGGAAATGGTTAACGGCTGCAATTTCAGGACTCATAAAGTGAGTACTGCCCTTGACACCGATACGGATACTGCCTCTTGCTGTTGCAAAGGGGCGAGACAGATAAAGGGCAGAAGCATCATTCTGTGCGGCAGCAACCGCATAAGCACGGTCAATGATATTCTGTTCCACATTGTTGGTATCCTTGCCCTCTTCGTTGGAATAGGTATCATGACTTTCGCCCCAGTAAACAAGCTTGTCCTTGGCGATTCCCTTATTGCTCCAGTTGCCGTCAACCGTAGGAGCCTTGCCCCTTTTGAAAGCGGATACCAGCTCACTGCCATAGCTGCTGTCGGTCACGGACATATAGTCGGTATATTCTTTCATCAGTGCATTGCCGCCGTTGTCAATCGGCCCTTTGAGGATCTCGCCGTAGTTGTAAAGACCATAGGCTGTCACGGCACTCCAGAAGTTACAATCCTCGCTCGGCAGACCAATGTGCTTGGCAGCGTCCCAACGCAGACCGTCTACCCCTAAAGCTTTCAGCTCCTGCACGTAATTGGCAGCGACCTGCTGAACATAGGCATCTTCGGAATTCAGGTCATCCATGCCGATTTTGCCGTGCGTCACCATATAGCGGTTGTTGTAGCTGGTAATTTTCCCTTCGGTATGCCAGTACTGTTCCGGCTGGAGATCCTCCTGAATGCTGTCATGGTTGCCGGCGAGATGGTTAGCGACCACATCCACAACCACTTTCATGCCGTAAGCGTGTGCTTTTTCGCAAAGCTCTGCCAATTCCTCACGAGTGCCGAGTTCATTCGGCCCGACAGAGAAGCCGGTAGGCTGATAGAGCCAGTACCATGCCCCCACACCCTCAGAGGGCTGTGCGGGAGAGGTCTGAATGGTAGTAAAGCCTGCTTTGCGGATATTATCCAGTTCGCTGATAATGTCGGAATACTTCCAGTCGAAGCAGTGGAGGATCGTACCGTCCTGGATATTGTCCATCAGACCGTAATCTTCCTCCGCCGCATTGGCATTCATCACGACTGCCCCGACACCAGAAAAGGCTGTCACTGCCATTGCAGCCGTCAATGAAAGACCCAATGTTTTTTTGAGCCAATGTTTTTTCATACGGTTTCCACTCCTGTCTAAAAAATTAGTATTGCTGAGAACATTGTACCATCTTTCTTTTGATTTTTCAATCGCTTCACTAAATTTTTTACAGGAATCCATACACAATTTTTTAAGGACAGTGCTTTACATTGGTCCAGGTCGGTCGGTGACTTCCACTTCATCTGTTGTAATAAAATCACGAATCCTTACGCCATCTATTTCATAATTCAAAACTTGTTCTAATGTCAATCCGGTGATTTGCTTATCTTTGCCGCACACCCATAAAATATAGGTATCATTTTCATATGATTTTTCAATTCCATACTCTGTATTACGATATTCAAACAGAAGCTCCCAACCAGCGTCAATATATCTTTTGAACTCGCCGAGAGTTTCAAATTTGTTTTCTTCCGGACGGTAAGGAATCACCAATACATCGTCAGATTTGCTAACCATTTGTTGACTCATAATTTGACTGTACCACCCTTTATCAAAATCTGGAACATCACCATCAAAATAGTTGATTGTACCTTCACGTTGTGGAAATCCATCTTCCCAATTATACATATGGTCATGAGGATTAGAATGATGTGTAGGATTAAAGTGATCCGTATAGTGTCTTTCTACATATAACTTGCCATCTTCATCATACTTCATCTCTGCATCATATCCACCTTTTTTACCATCAATGTGCATTTTTCGAGTAGAATTTGGTTCCCCAAGGAACTTCTTATCAGATTCTTTCTTTGGCTGCCATTTTCCGCCATAGGCACTGCCACCGCCTTTGCAGAGATATGTTTTGTGAACATACATATCAGCTTGTCCAATAGAGGATAATGTTCGCTTAACATATTTTGTTGGCTTATCATCATTTAGATGTTGCCATGAATTCAATTCATAATCTAGGTTTTGTCCATAGCTTTTCAAAATTATAGTCATATAGAAAGAAATGGACGAATCGTTCTGAATTGCGTGCATCATCCGACTTAATGCTGTTAAAAGAAATCAGCATTAGACTTTCCGTTTCCTCGTCACCTAATGTAGCTTTTGGAAGAGTTGGAATTCCATAGTCATTGTCGGACGAAAATTGGTTTCTCAAAAACATAGGATTTGTACGATAATTGAAGTTTTCTAATGTCATTCAAAGCCTCCACCGAATATTTGTTTGGTATTTGTTCTATATCTTTTTAGTATAGCTCAACTTGTTTCTAAAATATGAATAAATCATTAAATAAATGTGAAAAAATTAAATAAATCTGTAAATGAGCAAATCTGAAAATGGCACAAATGGATACGTTTGCCCGTTTATATATAATTCTTTATTAGAAACTTGATTTCCGTGACAAAAATGGAAAGGCACTTGTAATTTCGGCATAAGTACAGTATAATGATACTTGTATGCTGCATTTGAAAAAGACAGAAATCTGAAAGTCAGGAGAGGTCAAAATGAAAAAATTTACCGCATTGGCTGCGGCAGTCATATTGGCAGTCACTTTGTCCGTGCCGGTGTTTGCCGAGCCGGAGGAAACCATCTCTTCCGCTGCGGAAAGCTCCGTGCAGGCTTCCCAAATAGAAAGTACGGTGCAGAACTCCGAAACGGGAAGTTCCGTACAGAAGTCTGAAATTGAAAGCTCCGTGCAGGCTTCTCAAACGGAAAGCAGTGTTGTCAAAGCCCCTGTTTATAAAAGCTATGCCGTAGCAGAAGCAGGGATGTATATCAGCTTGCCCGATGATATGTATGTTCTCACCAGAAATATTGAATCCAAATCCTCCCTGCTGAAAATCTTCCGCATGACCAAAGAGGAACTGCTGGAGAATTTCTCCGAAACGGACACCTATATCAAAGCAAGTGCCAAGGACTTCTCTTATGATGTCACCGTCAACGTGCTGAAAAATGAGAACACCAAAACAATCGGCAATCTTTCCTCCCTTGACGAACCTGATATCCAGAACATCGTCAAGGATGTCCTCAAACAGCCTGTCTATACCGGCTGTTCCCGTTCCGAATACAACAACTCTCCGTACCTTTCCTTTCCGATGGATTATGAATCAGAGGAAACAAGGGTGCGGGGAATGCAGGAATACACCATTGTCAAAGGGGCAAGGATTATTATTACGTTCCAGTTCTACATGGAACAGTCCGATGATACCATGCAGTCCGTGATTGCCGACACCATGAACACCATTGTATTTGACGGCATTGACCCCTCTCCTGATGTTTCCAAAGCCGGTTCCTCGTCTGTCTGGAGCATGGATGTGCGGTATCTTTATTTGATTTTGTCGTCCGTTCTTGCCATCCTGTTTCTGACACTGATGATTGTGACTGCTCTCAAGCACAAAAAAGCCAAATCTCCCCGGCCTGCCATTGAGGAAGCGGAACCTCCCAAGCTCGAAACCAAAGAAGAAGAGCCGGAAGCCGTACAGGAAACAGAATCGCCTGCTGAAGAGAAACCTACCGCAGAACCTCCTGCCAAAGAAGAGGAAGAAGAAGAACTGCCTGTGGTAGAAAGTCAGTTGGAAATCGTGGAGATTGCATTCCGTATCATTCCCGCACTGACCAAAGAGAATGAAGATCCTACTGAGATACAAAGCTTTATTCAGAAAAAAATGGCGGATATGGAATTTTTTGCCGCCCATCCTCCCCAGAACTACAGCAATGCCAATGCCTTCTATCAGGTGAATGCGGAAAGCAATCTGCCGTCTGCACCGATGGAAACGATTGATGATGCCATCCGCAACGAAACGCTCCAAACCGTTGCAGGTGACAGCCAGCCCGAAACACTGACCTTTGAAGAGCCTGCACAGGAAGCTGTTCAGGAACAGGACAGCACCGTGGAAGAACCTTCCAACATTCAACTGGCAATCGGTAAAAAGGAGGACGGCAGTCTGACAATTGCCGCTACGGAAGGACAGAAAGCCCTTGATGTAGAAATCGAGGAATCACCCAAAACAAAATAAATCAACAGGAGGTTTTCATATGAACAAACAGCCGCGTGAGTTTGTGTTTGAACGTGACACGGGAATCGTGTTTGAACACGCCCAACCCTCAGACCAGCCTCTGAAACCTAAAAAAACACAGTTTACCAATATTCCCCGACTGGAAAGTGTCAATGCGGAAGAATATAATCAGCAGTTTGAGGAAATGCGGAAAGCAATGCCCAAAAATCTTGCCTATTCGGGAAAATTCGGTACAGCCGATTTGCCGCCGTCTGCTCCTCCAAAGCCGGCGGTACCGACTCCTGCCGCACCTCCCAAGCCGGCACCGCTGCCCCATGCTGACCCCCCCAAGCCTGCTCCCGTTCCTCCACAGAAGTCCAAACCTGTCGAGGACAACGAACCTATCCAGTATTATACGGGCTACGAGCCTGAAAAAGACCCCTTCTCCGATGATTCTGACCAGGGCAAAGAAATTTTGATTAAGAATCATCAGGCGAAAAAAAGCGGCACATTTAGCGAACGATTCAAAAAAACATTCAAAAAACTCTTTGCCAATACCGCTGAAGATGAATATGAAGATGTCTAAGGAGGGATTCTGTGTCCATCATTATCCGTAATGCGAGAATCATTGACCCCGACAATCATACCGATGCCATTGGCAGTATCTTTATCCGTGACGGTGTGTTCACTCCCCCTTTTGCCCCTGACGATGAAACACAAATCATTGACGGAACAGGCTTGTGTGCCGTGCCGGGGCTGGTGGATCTCCATGTCCACCTGCGTGACCCCGGTCAAACCTACAAGGAGGATATTCTGACAGGCTGCCAAAGTGCTGCGTCAGGCGGTGTGACCAGTTTGCTTGCCATGCCCAATACACGACCCACCGTGGATACTCCCGAAACCGTGCAGTACATTCTGGACAAAGCCAAAAATGCTGCCGCCCATGTCTATGTGGTGGGTGCCATCACCTGCGGATTGAAAAGTGAAGTCCCAACAGATATTGAGGCTCTCCGAAAGGCAGGCATTTCGGCTCTGTCCGATGACGGCAGACCCGTGGAAAATACCCGTTTCATGGTGGATGCCATGAAAAAAGCCAAGGAACTGCATATCCCCGTGACCGCCCACTGTGAGGATCCCTATTTGGCGGGCGGCAAGGTCAATGAAGGCAAACTGTCTGCCCTGCTGGGAGTCAGGGGAATGCCTGCCGCCGCCGAGGATGCCGGTACCGCAAGGGAAATTGCCCTTGCCGCCGCTTATGACCTGCCGATCCATATCTGCCATGTCAGCACTGCCACCTCTGCCGCCATGATTTGTGATGCCAAAAAACGAGGTGTACAAGTCACTGCCGAAACAGCCCCTCATTACATCATGCTGACAGAGGAGGAGCTTGTCAAGCGGGATGCAGATTACAGGATGAATCCGCCGCTTCGTACCGAAAAAGACCGTCTTGCCATGATCGAAGCCCTCTGTGACGGCACGATTGATGCCATTGCCACCGACCATGCCCCCCATTCCGTAGAGGAAAAAGCGGATTTTGTCAATGCCCCCAATGGTGCAATCGGTATGGAAACATCGTTTGCCGCCGCTTATACGGTGCTTGTGAAGAGCGGCAGAATGACGTTGGCACAGCTCATTGACAAGATGTCCTGCACCCCTGCGAAAATCCTGCACATTCCCGCAGGAACGCTCTCTGTCGGACAGCCTGCCGATGTCATGCTGTTCGACCCGGACGAGGAATGGACGGTTGACCCCGACAAACTGCACGGCAAATCCAAAAACACCCCTTTCAAGGGGCTGACACTGACCGCTAAAGTCAAATATACTGTCTGCGGCGGAAAAATCGTATTTAAAGGAGAATGAACCATGTCATTTGACAGAATGATACAGGGAATCGTAAAAACCCAGAACCCCACCGTGGCAGGTCTTGACCCGAAACTGGATTTTATTCCCGACTACATCAAGGAAAATGCCTATATGGAGCATGGAAAAACACTGGAGGGAGCTGCCGAAGCCCTGTTTGAATTTAACAAAGGGCTGATTGATGCACTCTGCGACATTGTCCCTGCCGTCAAACCGCAGGCGGCTTACTATGAGATGTACGGCTGGAACGGTGTACACGCTCTCCAAAAAACCATTGCCTATGCCAAAAGCAGGGGAATGTTTGTGATTACCGATGCCAAACGCAATGACATCGGCACGACCATGGAAGCCTATGCCAAAGCCCATCTCGGTGTGACCGGCATCGAGGGAGAACAGGCAGAAGCATTCGGTGCGGATGCCCTTACCGTCAACGGCTATCTTGGTACAGATGGTGTCAAGCCCGTCATCAATGTGTGTCAGGGAAATGACAAGGGGCTGTTTGTACTCGTCAAGACCTCTAACCCCTCTTCAGGCGAATTGCAGGACAGAGTATTGGATGATACTCTTACCCTCTACCGTACTATGGGCAATATGTGTGAAGCATGGGGCAAAGACCTGATGGGACAGTACGGCTATTCAGGCGTTGGTGCAGTGGTAGGAGCCACCTATCCGCAGCAGCTTGGTGAACTGCGGAAAGCACTTCCGCATACCTTCTTCCTTGTGCCTGGCTACGGAGCACAGGGCGGCGGTGCGGCAGATGTGGCACCTGCCTTTGATGAAAAAGGGCTTGGTGCGATTATCAACTCCTCCCGT